>DATGOH010000232.1:0-15476 GCA_035306165.1 Ferdinandcohnia sp. | reverse complement strand
TCGTCCACAACGCCTCCAACTCGGGCCAGACGCTCTTCATCGAGCCGCAGCAGATCGTCGGCATGGGCAACGAGCTCTCGATCGCCGAATCGATGGCGGCCGAGGAGGAGCGGCGCATCCTCGAAGAGCTCTCGGGCGACGTGGGCGCGCGCGCGGCCGAGATCGAAGATGCGGTCGAACGCCTCGCGATCCTCGATCGCTTCCAGGCCGCGGCGCGCTTGGCGGACGACCTGGACGCGACGCGGCCCACCCTCGTGGAAGGGAGGGCGCCCTTCGCGCTGCGGCAGGCGCGCCACCCGCTGCTCGTCCTCCAGGGCAAGGAGGTGGTGGCCAACGACATCGCCCTCGAGGAAGGGCAGCGCGCGCTCGTGCTGTCGGGCCCCAACGCGGGCGGCAAGACCGTCACCCTGACCACGGTGGGCCTCTGTGCCCTGCTGGCGCGGGCGGGGCTGCCCATCCCCGCCGCCTCCGGCTCCCGCGTGCCGCTCTACCGCGCGGTCCGCGCGGCGATCGGCGACGACCAAAACCTCGAGAAGGATCTCTCCACCTTCTCCGCCCACCTCACCGCGCTGCGCTCGATCCTCGAGGCGGCGCGCGAGGGGAGCCTGGTCCTCATCGACGAGATCGCCGCGGACACCGATCCGCGGGAGGGCGCGGCCATCGCGCGGGCGGTGCTCGAGGCGCTGGTCGGCCGCGGCGTGCAGGTGGTGGTCACCACCCACCTCGAGGAGATCAAGGCGCTCGGGATGGTGGATGCGCGCTTCGCCAACGCGCGGGTCGGCCTCGACCCCGTGGCGCTCGCGCCGACCTTCCGCCTGGAGATGGGCCACGCGGGCGTTTCGAGCGCGCTGGAGATCGCGCGGCGGATCGGGCTGCCGGAGACGGTGCTGGAGGCGGCGCGCCGGCACCTGCACGGCGGCAGCGCGCTCGCCTCGGCGCTCGAGAAGGTGGAGGCGGAACGGCGCGCCCTCGCCCTCGAACGCGAGGCCGCGCGCAGGGAGCGGGCGGAGCTCGAAGTGGCGCGCCGCGAGGCCGACGCCCTCCGCCAGGAACTCGCCGTCGCCCGCGCCGAGGTCGAGGCGAAGGTGCGCGAGGAGCTCGCCGAGGAGCTCGAGGCGATGCGGCGCGAGGTGGGAGGCTGGGTCGCCCGCCTCACCCAGCGGCCGAGCGTCCGCGAGGCGGTGGAGACGCAGAAGAGGATCCAAGAGAGGGTGCAGGCCACGCGCGCCGAGATCGAGAAGGCCCGCGCCCGGGTCGAGATCGCCCGCGAGGCGGAGCCCCCGCCCGCGAAGCTCCGCCCCGGCGTGCGGGTGAAGGTGGCGAGCCTCGGGGCCGAGGGGGAGATCCTCGAGGTGCACGGCGACGAGGCGCTGGTCAAGGTCGGCATCCTCAAGACGCGCGTCCCCGTCTCCGACCTGGTGGGCATGGCGGGCAAGGCGAAGCGGCCGGAGAGCCACCGCCTCGCCGTGGAGAAGGTGGCGCCGGGTGCCGCGGTGAAGGAGGAGGCCCGCCAGATCGACGTGCGCGGCCTGCGCGCCGACGACGCCCTGCGCGAGCTCGAGAACTTCCTCGATCACGCCTATGCCGAGGGATTCGGCGAGGTGCGGGTCGTTCATGGCCTGGGCAGCGGCGCGCTCCGCCAGGCCATCCGCCAGGCGCTCGCGGCCTCGCCCTACGCCGCCCACTTCTTCTCGCCGCCCCAGGAGGAAGGCGGCGAGGGGGTGACCGTCATCCAGCTGCGGCAGTGATGCGCCTGCGGTCGCCCGCCTATTTCCTGCGCAGGAAGCAGCCGAAGACCTTCGTCTCCTTCGCCGGCGGTTCCCCGCCGCCCAAGAGCGCCACGAGCGCCTCGCGAAGGTGAAGCCGCGCGTCGTCGCGGAGGCGGCCGCGGTCGTCGTCGATCCCGCCGCGGTAGCGCACCCTTCCCTCCGCATCGAGGACGGCGGAGTGGGTGGCGAAGCGCGCGCCGAGCGCGTCGGCGAGCCGGCCCTCGGGATCGGAGAGGATCGGGAAGGGGTAGCCGCGCGCGGCCTTCTCGCGGCGATCGATCTCCCGCGTGGAATGCGCCTCCGCGTCCACGGCGACGAAGGCCACGCGGTCGCCGAACTCTTCCGCCAGCGCCAGCAACCGCGGATCGTGCGCGCGCTGGCAGGGGCAAGAAGCGGAAAAGAACGTCACCACGAGGAAGGGCCGCTCGCCCCGCACCCCCTCGAGCGACTGGGCCTCGGCGTCGGTCGAGGGGAAGGGATGTCCGAGCAGCGCCGCGGGGAGACGATCCTCCGCGAAAGCGAAGGCCGGAAGGAGGAGCAGAAACGGGACGATACGCCTCACGTCCAAATCCTCATCAACGCGAAGTGGAAACCCGCCTGGACGGTCTGGTTGCGCCCCAGACCGCCGAAGGGCGCGTCGGTGAACACCCCTCCCTGCAGGCGCCAATCCCGCAGCGGATGGCCCACCCCCAGGCCGAAGCGCACGTTGCGGCGCGGAGAACGCGGCTCGACCTCGTACAGCGCCGAGGCCGCCAACGTCCACTCCGAGGGAAGGGAGGCACCGAGGACGACCGAGCCGGTCGCGCCCCAGCGCGCGTCGGCGCGTCGGTCACCGACGTCGCGCGGCGCATCGTGAATCACCGCACCGGCGATCTGGGCGAAGGCCCAGCCGTGGCTCTGCTCGACGGCCGCGCCGAGCCAGCTCCGCCAGCGTCCCATCCCCGTGGCCTCGACGCCGAGCGGGTGGTCCGTCGCCTCCACGGGCCTTCCGCTGGGCGCGGCGACGCCGCCGAGGAGCGCGATGCCGGGAACGGTGCGCGAGGCGCCGGCGAAGGTGAAGTCGCAGCGGGCCGAGAGCCGGACGTCCCCGAGACCGCCGCCGAAACCGCTCTCCCGCGGCGTGCGGGCGAAGCTCCCGACGAGCGGAAGGACCGCGCCCACCTGCACCGCTTCGCCCAGGCGCAGCGTCCCGACGAAGCTCTGCTCGAACTGGAGAGCCTCGACGCGTGCGGCGCGGAAGGAGGCGTCGTCCCCGAAGGCGCCGAGCGTGCGCACGGCGCGCAGGTCGACGCCGAGCAGCGCCTCCTCGTGGAGGGTGAGCCGCCCGAGTTCGCCGGCGGCGGCGCCGGCGCAGCACGCCTGGGCCTCGGCGAGCCGGGGAAGGACCGCCGCCGCGATCGCGAGAACGCTACACGCGAAACGCCGCAACGAAGCGGTCCTCGATCTCGCCCTGGGAGACGGAGATCCGAAGCTCCCACTCGCCTTCCATGTTGAAGGCCACCCCACGGATCCGGTAGCGCCCCCCGCCGACTTCCTCGACGCTCGGCGCCGTCGGCGCGCCGTGGTCGTGGTGCGGCATCCAGGGGACCACCTCGATGGCCAGCCCCTCCGCCGGCGCCTGGTCCTCCGCGCGGACTACGGTGAGGTCGAAGTCGTTGCTGCCCACGACCAGCGGCTCGGAGACCGGCGAGAGCGTGGCGTGGAAGAGACGATTCTCGCCCACCAATTCCATGGGGAAGGGGCCGTCCGCCTCGTCCTCGCCGCATGCGCCCCAAAGGAAGGCGGCGAGAAGAAGGCCAAGAGCCGTCACGTAACGTGCTCGCATGGTGGGCCTCTTCTACACGTTGCGACCGCGCGCACGCAACGTGGGACTTTGCCGCGGCGATTTGCCGCGCCGACCGGCCCGCCGGCCGCCGCCGCGCGGCGGGAGCAACCGTCCCGTCTCGTCGGCGACCAAAGCGAGGTGGATCTGTCTGCGCGCCACGTCCACGCCGGCCAGTTCCACGCGCACGCGCTCGCCGATGCCGAAGGAACGGCCCGACCGCGGGAAGACCAGCCGCTGGCTCTCTTCGTCGAGGTGGAAGTCCACGCCGATCTCCTCGCCGCGGATCGCACCCTCGATCAGCAGGTCGTCGATCTCGGCGAAGAGGCCGAAGTCCGCCACGCCGATGATGGTGGCGTCGAAGCGCTCGCCCACGCGGTCCTGCATGAAGAGGCACTTGAGGTAGCGGTCCGCCTCCCGCTCCGCCTCCATGGCGGCCCGCTCCTTCTCCGAGGCGTGGACCGCCACCGCTTCGAGCTCCTCGGTGAGCGAGGCGAGCCTCGCCTTGCCCGGGATGCGCCCCCGACGTCCCCAGTGCTCCTTGAGCAGGCGGTGGACCACCAGGTCGGGATAGCGCCGGATGGGCGCGGTGAAGTGGAGGTAGTACTTTGACGCCAGCCCGTAATGCCCGATGTTCTTCGGGTGGTAGGTCGCCTGCATCATTGCCCGCAGCAGCACCATGTTGAGCACCTTCTTGCGGGGCGAATCGGCGACCTTCTCCAGGATGCCGCGCAGCCGCTCGGGAGGGATGCCCTCCTCGGTGTCGCCGATGTCGAGCCCGAGCGCCCGACACAGGCGGGCGAAGTGCTCGAGCTTCTCGGGGTCCGGGAGGTCGTGCACGCGGTAGATGGTGGGCAGGCCGAGCCGGTCGAAGTGCCGCGCCACCGCCTCGTTCGCGGCGAGCATGAACTCCTCGATCATCCGGTGGGCTTCCGTCCTCTCCTCCACCTGGACGAGGGCGGGCTCGCCCGCCGCGTCGAGCAGGATCTTCGTGGCGGGCAGGTCGAGGTCCAGGGCGCCGCGTTCGAGCCGGCGCTCGCGCAGCTTGCGCGCGAGGTCCGCGGCGGCGGAGAGCTCCTTCGCGAACGGCTCCAGCGAGGTGCGCTCCCCGCGCAGCAGCGCGGCCACCTCGTCGTAGGTGCAGCGCGCGTGCGAGCGCATCACGCCCTGATACAGCTCCGCCGCCTTCACCCTCCCTTCCCGGTCGAAGAGGAGGTCGACGGCCATGCACAACCGATCCTCTCCGGGATTGAGCGAGCAGATCCCGTTGGAGAGCTCGGGCGGGAGCATGGGGAGGACGAGGTCGGGGAAGTAGACGGAGGTGCCGCGCAGGAACGCCTCCTCGTCGAGCGCCGTGCCGGGTCGGACGTAGTGGGCCACGTCGGCAATGGCCACGATCAGCCGATAACCCGCGCGGGTGCGCTCCACCCAGATCGCGTCGTCGATGTCCTTGGCGTCCGGGCCGTCGATGGTGACGAGGCGGGTCGCCCGCAGATCGACGCGCCCCCGCGCATCCACCGCGCGCACGCGCATGGGGAGGGCGCGCGCCTCCCGGAGGACCTGGAGCGGGAACGAATCGGAAAAGCCGCGGCGATAGGCGATCTCCAGGATCTCGAGGCGGGGATCGCCGGCCTCGCCGGCCACGCCGACCACCTCGGCGCGATAGCCGCCCTCCTCCTCGTAGCGGACGATGTCGGCCTTGACGATGGCGCCGTCGGGGACGTCGGGCCGCGGCGTGACGGCGATGGACGGGGGAAGGAGCGGATCGAGGGGCTCGATCCAGGCGCGCCGGCGCCGCGCGCGGTACGTGCCGAGGAGCTGGCGGCGCGCGTGCTCGAGCACCTCCACGATCTCGGCCACGTCGCGCCCGTAGCGACCGGAGACCACGCGCACCCGCACGCGGTCGCCGTCCATCACGAGCTGGGCCTCGTGCGGTGGAAGGAAGAGATCCTCTCCATCTCCGTCGAGCGGATGGACGAATCCGTAGCCTTCCGCCTTGCGGCGGACGACGCCGACGAGCACGTCGCCGCGGCGCGATGCCGTCCTGCCGCGACCCGTGCGCGCCCCCGCGCCCCGCCGGGCCGGCTGCGGCGTCGGGCGGGCGCGGACCCACCCCTTGCCCTGCCGGACGAGGCGCCCCCTCTCGGTCAGCTCGCCCAGCTTCCGCCGCAGCTCGTTCAACTCGCCGGGGCGGACTCCGGCGCGGACGGCGATCTCCCAGAAGGAGAGCGCTTCGCCCTTCCCCTGGTCCAGCGCGCGGAGAATCGATTCGTCTTTGATCATGCAGCCCGCGTTATCAGGAAATCGACACGGTGTCTCCCCCCGCGCGCGCGAAAGCTTCGAAGCCCCCCTCGATCACCCAGACGTCGGTGACGCCATGCCGGACGAGCTGCTGGGCGCGCTCGGCCTGCTCGTGGAGGTCGGCGAGCAGAAGGAGCGTGCGCCCCCTCGGGAGATCCTCGAGCCGGTTTTCGAGCTCCGCGGGCGGGATGCGCACCGCGCCGGGGATCGTCCGTCCGCTCTCGCGGCGGTTTTCGTCCGACCGGGCATCGACCACGGCGAACGGCTCCTGCAGCTCGAACCGGCGTCGCAGCTCGTCGGGACGGACCACGGTGTAGGGGTATCCCCCCTGTGCGACCTGCATGCCACCTCCTCGGAGTGGTTCTCAGCCCAACATTGGGCACCCTCCGCGGGGGCAGCCAGGAGGGTTCAGGTGGACGGGTCGGCAGGGGAACTCTCGCCGCCTCCGACGAGGATCTTGATGATGCGGGGCGTCCCCTCCCGCTTGACGACCTCGCAGCTCATGCAGCCTCGGTCGTCGAGGTGGGCCTCGCAGGTCTTGCAGCTTCCGAGGGTGCGCAGGGCCGCGGCGAACTCGTCGCGCAGCCGCATCAGGGCGGCCAGGCGCTTGCTCGTCCGCTCGAGCTGCTCGTGGAGAATGCGCCCGAAGCGCTCGGCGAGCTCGGGCGCGGTCTCGCAGCCGGCCCGGAGGGCGAGGAGCTGCCGGATCTCCTCGAGCGAGAGATCCAGCTCCCGCAGATCGGCGATCAAGCCGAGCTTCTCCAGGTCCGCGTCGGTGTAGAAGCGCCGGCCCCCCTTGCCGATGACCGAGGGCTCGAGCAGGCCCGCCTCCTCGTAGAAGCGGACCGTGCGCAGGGTGGTCCCCGTCTTGCGCGCGAGATCCCCGGTGCTGAGCGTGGCGTTGGCGTTCTCGTTCGGCACGTCGCTTCGTCCCCGGACAACCCCTGGCGGAATAAAGAACTAACGGTGGCCCGCGAGCGTGTCAAACGCGCGGCGAAGGGCCTGGGCGAGGCCGCGGAAGGGCATGGCCGCGATCGCCTCCTCGAGGGGGAGCCAACGGGCGGATACGTGCTCTTCGGGCTGGATCCGCACGCCCGCCCCAGCGGGGACCCAGGCGGCATGGGCATGCTCGCGCACGAAGAGGGGCGCGTCGCCCATGCCGAAGGCGTGCACATAGTCGAGCGGGCGCACCTCCGCCTCGAGCCCCGTCTCCTCGAAGAGTTCCCGCCGTGCGGCCGCGAGGGGCGTTTCGCCGGCCTGGATCGCGCCCGTCACGATCTGCGGGAAGCCGCCCCGCTCGGGGGTGCGTTCGAGGACCAGCGCCTCCACCCCAGCCGGGGCCGGACGCAGCACTGCGACGGAAACCGTCTCCCGATCGAAGCCGGCCTCCACGGGTTCGGACTCGAAGACCTCGGCCATGCGCGCGGCGACGCGCTCGGCCACCTCGTCCAATCCCACGGGGCGGCCGAGGAGCTCGCTGAGGCTGGTGACGCCGCGCTCGCGGATCCCGCAAGGGACGATCATGCCGAAGTGGGTCAGATCCGGCCGGACGTTGAATGCGAAACCGTGGGTGGTGATCCACTTGCGGATGTGCACGCCGATGGCGCAGACCTTGACCGCGGTGGGATCGTCCTCCTCGCCCACCCAGACGCCGGTCCATTTGGGGATGCGCCCCGCCGTGATCCCGTAGTCGGCCAGCGTGCGGATGACGGCCTCTTCGATGCCGCCGACGTAGCGGCGCACGTCCTTGCGATCGGGCTTGAGGTCGAAGACGGGATAGCCCACGAGCTGGCCAGGGCCGTGGTAGGTCACGTCCCCGCCGCGATCGGTCTCGAAGACGCGCACGCCGCGCCGCTCGAGTTCCTCGGGGGGCAGCAGGATGTGGTCGCGCTTGGCGGCGCGGCCGAGGGTGAGGACCGGCGGATGCTCGAGCAGGAGCAGGACGTCCTCGCCCTCCCCCGCCTCGCGGCGGCGCGCGAGCGTCTGCATCAACGCGAGCCCGTCCTCGTACTCGACGAGGCCGAGCTTGCGCACGATCATCCTCCTTTTCGCTTCCATGCTACCGGCCCGCGCGCTCCTTCTCGAGCGCGGCGAGGCACTCGTCGCGCTGCTCGCGCAGGTGCCAGGGGAGTTCGGCGTAGACGTCGTCGAAGAGGGACTCCACCGGAGGTTCGGGCGCAGCCTCGACCACCGCGATGGCGGCGTTGACCTCGTCCACGAGTTCCTTGCGCAGCGCCTCGTCCTTCTCCTCGCTCCAGATGCCTTCCTGGATGAGGACCTTCTTGAAGCTCTCGATGGGATCGCGCCGGGCCCAGGCCTCCACCTCGCGCTCGTCCCGGTACCGGCTGGGATCGTCCGAGGTGGAGTGCGCGCCCATGCGGTAGGTCTCGCACTCGATGAGCGTGGGGCCGTCCCCCGCCCGCGCCCGCTCCACGGCTTCCTTCGCCGCGGCATAGACCGCGCGCGCGTCGTTGCCGTCCACCTTCACGCCGGGGATGCCGTAGGCCACGCCCTTGATGGCGTAGCTCTCGGAGGCCGTCTGGCGGGTGCGACCGACCGAGATGGCGAAGTGGTTGTTCTGGACCACGAAGACCACCGGCGCCTTGTAGACCCCGGCGAAGTTCATGGCCGCGTGGAAGTCGGCGGTGGAGGTGCCGCCATCGCCCGAGAAGGCCATCACCACCGTCGGATCGCCGCGGAGCTTGGCCGCGAGCGCGGCGCCCACCGCCTGGGGGAGCTGGGTGCCGATGCAGCTCCCCCAGGAGACCTGGTTGACGCTGCGCGAGGCGGGATGGCTGGGCATCTGCCGCCCCTTCGTCTCGTCGAGGGCGTTGCCGAAGACCTGCGCCAGGAAGGGAACGAGCGGAAAGCCGCGCAAGAGCATCACCCCCTGCTCGCGCAGCGCGGGGAAGACCCAGTCGGTCGGCTCCAGGGCGAAGGCGGCGCCGAGCGATGCGGCCTCCTGGCCGGTGCACGCGCCGTAGAAGCCGATCCGGCCCTGGCGCTGCAGGGTCATCATCCGCTCGTCGATGGTCCGGATGCGAACCATCGCACGATAGAGCTGCAGCGCCTGCGCTCCCTCGAGGCGATGGGCGGGCGCCTGCTTCGACTTGCGCGCCTTCGCCTTCGTTCCCTTCGCGGCGGTCTTCATCACGAAAGCTCCATGACGAGCCGATCCGGATCCTTGATGAGGTCGATCACGGTGTAGGCGAAGTCCGCGCCCTCCGCCCCGTCCACGTTCCGGTGATCGAAGCCGAAGGAAAGGATCATCATGTCGCGGACCACGATTTCACCGGTGACCTCGTCGACCACGGGCCGCTTGCGCATCTTGTGGACGCCCATGATCGCCACCTCGGGGTGGTTGAGGATCGGGGTGGCGAAGAGCCCGCCGGTCTGGCCCAGCGAGGTGATGGTGAAGGTGCCGCCGCCGAGATCCTCGGGGGCGAGGCGCCGGCTGCGCGCGGCCTCGGAGAGCCGGAGGATCTCCTTGGCGATCTCGCGCAGGCTGAGGCGGTCGGCGTTGCGCACCACGGGGACGATCAGGCCCTCCTCGGTGGCCACGGCGATGCCGATGTTGTACTCGCCGCGGATCACGAGCTCCTGCGCCGCCTCGTCCATCACCGCGTTGCAGCGCGGATGCCGCTTGAGCGCCGCCACCACCGCCTTCACGAGGAAGGGCAGGAAGGTGAGCTTCTCGCCGGAGGCGGCGAGCTTGGCGTTGAGCCGCTCGCGGAAGGCGACGAGCTCGGTGACGTCGACCTCTTCCACGAAGTGATAGTGCGGCGCACTGTGCTTGGAGCGCACCAGGTTCTCGGCGATCTTCCGTCGGAGCCCGCGCAGGGGGACGCGCTGGTCGCCGGCGACGGTCTCGACGCGCGGCGCGGCGGGCACCGGCGCCGGCTCCATGCGCGCGACGGCCTGGTTCTTCTCGGCCTCCACGAAGCGGAGCAGATCGGCCTTGAGCACCCGGCCCTGCGGCCCCGTGCCAGGCACCGCGGCGAGGTCCACGCCGAGCTCGCGCGCCATGCGCCGCGTCACCGGCGTGGCGAGGACCCGCCTGCCGTCGGCCTTGGCCGCGACCGGCGCGGTCGCTCCGTTCGTCGGGGCCGCCGCGGCCACGGCCGGCGCAGCAGGGGCAGCGGGCGCCGCCGCCGGAGCGGGAGCCGGCTCCGTCTCCGCGGCGCCCTCCTCCGTCTCGAGCACGACCAGGGTGCCGCCCACGGGGAAGATGTCGCCGACCTTGCCGTTCCGCTCCACCACCTTGCCCGCCTTCGGCGTGGGGATGGAGACGGTGGCCTTGTCCGTCATGATCTCGACGATGGGGGTGTCCTCGGCCACGGTGTCGCCGACCTCGACCATCCACTGGACGATCTCGCCCTCGACGACCCCTTCACCGATGTCCGGGAGTTTGAACTCGAATCTAGCCATCGCTACGGTTTCCCTTTCTCAGGCGACGAACTCCACCGTCTCGCGGATGCCCTGCTCGATGCGCGGGGCGCGCGGGAGGTAGGCATCGTCGAGGGTGTACGGAAACGGCGTATCCCAGCCGGTGATTCTCTTGATTGGGGCCTCCAAATAGACGAAGGCCCGCTCCTGGATCAAGGCGGCGATCTCCGCGCCGAGGCCCAGCGTGCGGGCGGCCTCGTGCACGACGACCGCGCGGCCCGTCTTCGCCACGGAGGCGAGGACCGTCTCGATGTCGAGCGGCCAGAGCGTACGCAGATCGATGAGCTCCGCCTCGATGCCTTCCTTGGCGAGGTTGTCCACCGCCGCCTTCGCCTCGTGCAGCATCGCGCCCCAGGCGACGACGGTGACGTCCTTGCCTTCGCGCACCACCGCCGCCTTCTCGAGCGGAACGGTGTAGTCGCCCTCCGGCACCTCTCCCTTGGCCGCGCGGTAGATCCGCTTGGGCTCGAGGAAGAGCACCGGATCCTCCTGGCGCAGCGCGGAGAGCAGAAGGCCCTTGGCGTCGTAGGGATTGGAGGGGACGACGACCTTCAGCCCGGCGTGGTGGATGAAGACCGACTCGGTCGACTGCGAGTGGTACAGCCCGCCCTTGATGCCGCCGCCGTAGGGCGTGCGAATCACCATCGGGCAGGCGTACTGCCCGCCCGAGCGATACCGCATCTTGGCCAGCTCGTTGACGATTTGATCGTAGGCCGAATAGATGAAATCGAGGAACTGGATCTCGGGCACCGGCCGCATGCCGTACAGGGCCATGCCGATGGCCGTGCCGATGATCCCCGTCTCGGACAGCGGCGTGTCGATCACCCGATTCTCGCCGAATTCCTCGTACAGCCCCGCGGTCGCGCGGAACACGCCGCCGAACTTGCCCACGTCCTCGCCGAGCACGACCACGCGGTCGTCCCTGCGCATCTCCGTGCGCAGTGCGTCGTTGACGGCTTGCACCAGATTGAGAACCGGCATCAGGCGAATCCTCCCGAGGCGAGGCCCGGCTCAGTCGATGGGCACCCCGAAGCTGCTGAGCTTTTCCTTGCGCTCCCGCTCCACCAGGCCGGCGAGGAAGAGCTCCGCCGCCTTGTACGAGGAGCGGACCAGCGGACCGGAGGCCACGTAGAGAAAGCCCATCTCCTCGGCCCGCGCCTTGAGCTCCGCGAACTTCTCCGGCGGCACGAACTCCTGGACCTCGAGGTGCCACTTCGAGGGCTGCAGGTACTGTCCGAGCGTGAGGACGGAGACGCCCACGGACCGCAGATCGCGGAAGGTCTGCAAGAGCTCGTCCTCCGTCTCGCCCAGGCCGAGCATGACCGAGGACTTGGTGTGGATGTGCGGGTAGGTCTTCTTGACGTACTCGAGCACGCCCAGCGACTGCCGGTAGGTGGCGCGCCGGTCGCGGACGGTGGGCGTGAGCCGCTCGACGGTCTCGACGTTGTGCGCGATCACCGCCGGCCCCGCCTGCGCCACCAGGTCGAGGCACTCGGTCCGCCCGCTGAAGTCGGGGATGAGCACCTCGAGGATCGTCTCGGGCGCGTGGGTGAGCAGCTCGCGGATGCAGGCCGCGAAGTGCGAGGCGCCCGCGTCCGGCAGATCGTCGCGATCCACCGAGGTCACCACGAGGTAGCGCAGGCCGAGTTGGGCGACGGCGAGCGCGAGGCTGCGCGGCTCGTCGGGGTCGAGCGGCGGCGGGTTCTTCGCACTCGCGATGTTGCAGAAGCGGCAACCGCGGGTGCAGGTGTCGCCCATCACCATCACCGTGGCCGTGCCTCCGCCCCAGCATTCGCCGATGTTGGGGCAGAGGCTCTCCTGGCAGACGGTGTGGAGGTTCAGCCTCTCGAGGGTCGCGCGGACCTTCTCGTACACCGGGCCGGAGGGCAGGCGCACCTTGATCCAGTCCGGCTTGCGCCTTCGCTCGCCCGCCTTCCCGGGCGTGTTGAGACGAACCAGGTTCTGCGACACCGTCCTACTCCCGCGTCACATGTGCAGCGTCTTGCCGGAGACCGCGTACGCCGCCTCGCCCACCGCCTCCGAGAGCGTCGGATGGGGGTGGATCGTCTTCACGAGATCCTCGGAGGTCGACTCGAGGCGGAGCGCCGCGCAGGCCTCCGAGATGAGGTCCGTGGCGTGCGGCCCGACGATGTGGACGCCCAGGACCTCGTCGTACTTCGCATCGGAGACGATCCTTACCATACCGCTCGTCTCCCCGAGGATCCGCGCCTTGCCGATCGCCGAAAAGGGGAACTTGCCCACGCGCACGTCGTAGCCCTTCTCCCGCGCGGCCCGCTCCGTCAGGCCCACGGAGGCGACCTCCGGCGAGCAGTAGGTGGCGGAGGGGCAGCGATCGTAGCGGATGGGCTCGGGGTTCTTGCCGGCGATGTGGTCCACCGCCACCGCCGCCTCGTGCTGCGCAAGGTGCGCGAGCATCGGCGTGGGGACGATGTCGCCGATGGCGTACACGCCCGGCGCCTTCGTCCGCATCATCTCGTCCACGGGGATGAAGCCGCGCTCGGTTTGGATGCCGAGCTTCTCCAGGCCGATCCCCTCGGTCATCGGCTTGCGGCCGATGGCCGAGAGCAGGATCTCCGCCTCGATCTCCTTCTTCTTGCCGTCCTTGCCCACCACGGTGGCCTTGACGCCGTTCGGCCGCCGCTCGAGCGCCTCGACCTTGGTCTCGAGGAGGAAGTCGATCTTCCGCTTGCGGTAGGCGCGCTCGATCTCCTTGGAGATCTCCTCGTCCTCGTTCGGGAGGAGGTGCGGCATCAGCTCGACGATGGTGACCTGGCTGCCGAAGGAGGCGAAGACGGAGGCGAACTCCATGCCCACCGCGCCGGCGCCGACCACGATCAGGCTCTTGGGCACGCGGTCGAGTTCGAGGATCTGATCGGAGTTGAGGACCACCTTGCCGTCGCTCTCCAGGCCCGGGATCTCGCGCACGGACGAGCCGGTGGCGAGGATGAGGTTCTTGTACTCGACGGTCTGCGTCTTGCCGTCCTCGCCCTGCACCTCGAGCTTCCCGGGCGCCGCGACCCGGCCGAAGCCGTGGATCACGTCCACCTTGTTCTTCTTCATCAGGAAGCTGACGCCGTTGCTGCTCGCGTCGACGATCTTCCGCTTGCGGGCGAGGACGCCGGCCATGTCCACGGCCGGGGCGCCTACCTGGACGCCGTGCTCGCCGGCGCCGCGGACCGCTTCGACGACCGCCGCGGACTGCAGAAGGGCCTTGGTGGGGATGCAGCCCACCAGCGTGCAGGTGCCGCCCAGCCGCGGCTGCTTCTCGATGATCGCGGTCTTCAGCCCCGCCTTCGCGGTGTGGATCGCGGCGGCGTAACCTCCGGGGCCACTTCCCAGTACTGCCACATCGTAGACGGCCAAGATGCTCCCTCCGATAGAGAGTGGGGTGGCCGTAGCTAACGCCCCAGCGGGTAGAGCGTCAAGCCTAGAAGGCCCCCGCCGCGGGCGGCTGCGCGCGGCGATTGACAGGAAGGCCGGCTCCCTGCTTTGAGGCGACCCCATGGGATACGAGAGCATCGTGATCGGGGGCGGCGTCATCGGGAGCGCCATCGCGCTGCGCCTCGCACAGGCGGGACGAAGGACGCTGGTCCTCGAGCGCTCCATCCCCGGCGCGGAGGCCTCCTCGGCGGCGGCCGGCATCCTGGGGCCCCAGATCGAGGGTCACGGTCCCGACCCCCTCTTCCAGCTCGGTCTCGAATCCCGCGAGGCCTACCCCTCCCTGGCGGAGGAGCTCCGCGAACTCGCCGGCATCGACGTGGGATTCACGCGCTGCGGCCTGCTCCACGTGGCCATGGAGGGCGAGGATCCCGCACCGTGGGAGGCCCGCTTCGCCTGGCAACGGCAGGCGGGGCTGGAGGTCGAAAGGCTTTCCGGAGACGAGGTCCGCGCCCTCGAGCCCGGGCTCTCGCCCCGGATCTCCCTCGCCCTCCACTTCCCCCGCGAGGGGCGGGTGGACCCCCGCGCGCTGGCGCGTGCCCTCCCCCTGGCCGCGGAGCGAGCCGGCGCCCACTTCCGGGCGGCCCGCGTCCTCGGCGTCGCCGTGGAGGGCGGGCGCGTCGTCGGCGTGGACGTCGAGGGAGAGCGGATCCCGGCGGCGAACGTGGTGGTCGCCGCGGGGGCCTGGACGAGCCTCGTCCAGGGGCTCCCCCTCCCCGCCGGCGTCGTCGAGCCGCTGCGCGGGCAGATGGTCGAGCTGGCCGACGAGGGGCTCTCCCTCGGACGGATCGTCTTCTCCTCCCGCGGCTACGTCGTTCCCCGCGGAGAGGGGCGCGTGGTGGCGGGATCGACGATGGAGCGCGCGGGCTTCGACAAGCGCGTCACGGCCGAGGGCGTCCAGCGCATCCTCGACCAGGCGATCGCGACCCTCCCCTCCCTCGCCAAGGCCGAACCGCGCGCCCTCTGGGCTGGGCTCCGCCCCTGCCCCGCGGACGGGCTCCCGCTGATCGGAGAGACGGAGGTCGAGGGGCTCTTCGTCTGCAGCGGACACCATCGCAACGGCATCCTCCTCACCCCGATCAGCGCCGCCCTCCTCGCCCGCGCCGTGATCGAGGGGAAGGAGCCCGAGGCGCTCTCGCCCTTCTCGCCCCGGCGATTCTCCCGGCCGGTCAGCCCGGAAGCACGCGGCGGATGAGCTGAAGGAGGTCGGGGATGCTCGGCGGCTTGAGCAGGAAGCCGGCGGCGCCCCGTTCGAGCAGCTCGGCCTCCCGCTCCCGCCCCACGTGGCCCGTCAGGATCACGACCGGGATCGCGGGCGCGATCCGGCGGATCTCCTCCAGGAGCCAGAGGCCGTCGCGGCCGGGCATCTTCAGGTCGGAGAGGACCAGGTCGAAGGGCTCGCCCTCGACCATCTGGACGGCCTGGGTCGCGTCCTCCGCCGTCGCGCAGCGGTGCCCTTCCTCGACGAGGAGGGTCGCCAAGACCTCCCGTACCGCCGGGTCGTCGTCGACGATGAGCAGATAGCGGCTCGTCCTGGAGTGCTGCGTCATCGGTGGGGCCAAGTTGCCGGGGGAAAGGCGAGCGCCCGGACGTCCTCGCATCGTAGACGCGCCGCACGCGGGCCGACTGACACCCGGACCCCAGGCTCGGTCCGGGTTCGTCGAGATCGCTTGTAGCGT
>DATGOH010000231.1:0-6127 GCA_035306165.1 Ferdinandcohnia sp. | reverse complement strand
GCAGGATGTCCGAGGCTCGGTCGATGGCGGCGCGCGTCGGAGACGGAGGCGCGGGTCCGCATCCGGGCGCCAGGCCCGGAGCGGCGGTGGACGGGAGGGTCGCAGGGCGGCGGGCCCCTTCAGCGGCGCGCGCAGAACTTCGCGTTCTGGATCCGTCCGAGGTAGCGCTCGTACTCGGCCTCCGAGAGCGTCTCGCGCAGGCTGCGCAAGAAGGCGTCGTCGAAGACGAGCTCCCGGCAGACGTACCCGCTCTCCACGCCCTGGCAGTCCGCGTCGGTGATGCACTCGCCGGAGCAGGCCCCGGCCGGCTCCGCCTCCGAGGAGGGCAGAGGCGCGCCCCGGGAGCGGACGCAGGTCAGGTTGTCGCACTCGGCGACCCCGAAGGAGATGAAGTCCTTGTCCCGCCCGGCCGCGAGGTCCTCGAGGTTGGGGCGGAAGCACCCGGGCCGCTCGTTGAGCTGGTCGGGACGGACGTCTTCGCAGCCGGGGATGGTGGGATCCATCCGGGTCTTCTGGAGCTGGCAGGGAGCGCCGATGTCGGACTCGGCGCAGGTGCCGGCGCTGAGCAACAGAAGGGAAAGGCCGAGGAGGAAGGGGTGGCGTCCCATGGCAAGCTCGCTAGCACGGCCGCGAAGGGGCCTCAAGAATTCGTCCGCAGTCTAATGCCAATTATAGAAAAAGTGAAAAATGTTGCCGGGCCTTCGACCCTACTGTAGCATCGCGACGATCACTTTTTGGACTCGACAGGAAATACCGAGTAACCATCGGGATCTGGGACACTTGGGCGAAAGAGGTGAGCGGTGAAGATGCGCATCGCCGTGGCGATCGCGATCCTCGGCTGGCTCGTGGCCGTGCCGGTGGGCGCGCAGGAGTTCGGCCTCGACCTGCGGGACGAGGAGGAGGACGAGGCCTCCTCCGGCGAGCGCGACGGTCCGCGCGAGGGGACGCCCCCACGGGCCGAAGAGGGCCCCTACTCGGCCGAGGAGCTCCGCCGCCGCCTGCAGGGCGAGGTGCCGGCCACGGTGACGTACCGTGAGGACGTGGCCGTCGTCGACAAGGTGAAGGCGGTCCAGCGCAAGCACTTCCTCAAGCGGCAGCGCCTGGAACTTATGCCCACCTTCGCCATCTCCCTCAACGACCCCTTCTACACCAAGGTGGGGGGCGGCCTGGTCGCGACCTACCATCTCGCCGACTCGCTGGGGGTGGCGGCGCACTACACGCAGTTCGGGATCGTGCAGACGGACCACGTCCGCATCGCCAAGCGCGAGCTGCGCTCGCTTCTGCTCTCCTCGAAGCTGAACTGGAACGCGGGGCTCGACCTGGTCTGGACGCCCATCTACGGCAAGCTCGCCTGGTTCAACTCGATCGTGCACTACGACTTCTTCCTGCTCACCGGCCTCGGCGCCGCGCATTCGCAGACCTCGGGCGCGCCCGTGGACGACGGGCTGCATCCCGCGGTGGACGTGGGGCTGGGGCAGCGCTTCGCCTTCTCGGACTGGATGGCGGTCGACTTCTGGGTGAAGGGCCTGCTCTACGCGGACCGGCCGCAGGATCGGCAGATCTCGGAGATTCAGAAGGTGCTCACGCTCAACGTGGGGCTCTCCTTCTGGCTTCCCACCTCCTTCTCCTACCGGGGGCGATGATGCGAACGACGCTGGCGAGCCTGCTCATTGTCGCGGTGTGGGCGATCGCCTTCGCGGCGGTCGCGGACGAGGACGCCCTGCAGGAGGCGATGCGAGAGGCGGCGCGGAAGGCCGAACCCCTCCCGAACCTCGATCTCGATCACAGGATCCAACCCGTCTCCGGCAAGCTCCTGCTGAAGGCGGGTCGGCAGGAACTCTCCCCCACGCTCGGGATGTCGCTGGGGGATCCCTTCCACACGAAGTACCTCTTCGGCCTCCGCTGGGCCTACCACCTCGGGGAGCAGTGGTCCGTGGGCGTGGGCGGCTTCTGGGCGGAGAGCACCCCCTCGGGCGTGGTCACCCGCTGCAACAGCCAGGGTCTCGACTGCCGCACGCCCACGAGCCAGGACCTCGTCCGCGCGCCCGGGAACTTCCGTTTCGTGGCGGGCGCGGACGTGAGCTGGGCGCCGCTGTACGGGAAGATCTCCGTGCTCGCGGAGAGCGTCCTCCACTTCGACACCTACCTCGCGGTCGGCGGGGGCGTGCTGCAGACGAGTTACATGCCGCCCAACGCCACGCGCGTGGAGGAAGCCATCACCCCGCACGGGAGCATCGCCGTGGGGCAGCGCTTTTTCCTGAGCCGCCTGGCGACCCTGCGCGTGGAGCTGCGCGACCTCCTCTACCCGCTGGAACTGCAGGGGCGCACCGGCCCAAAGACCAGCCTGCAAAACCAACTCCTCTTCACCGTGGGCCTCTCGCTCTTCTTCGGCCCCGGCAGGGAGATTTGAGCATGCGTCGGCTTTCGTGCCTCCTTCTGGCCATCCTCCTGTCGGCGCCGCTCGCAGCGACGGCGCAGATCCGGCTCGAAGGCGTCGACCTCTCGGACGAGGCGGACGACGCGACGAAGGAGAAGGCGGCGGGCGGGCTCGGCCTCGATCTGCGCGAAGAAGGCGGGGCCGAGATGGCGGCCGGCGTGAAGGCGCGGGTGACGGCCGCCACGCGCCTCTTCGACGAGGGCAACTACGAGGCGGCGGCGCTCGGCTTCTGGGAGATCCTCCAGGACCCGAAGGCGGCGCAGGCGCACCCGCGCGCGGAGTACATGCTCGGCAAGTCGCTGTACCGGATGGGCATGTACCACTCCGCGCTCGCCATCTTCAAACGCATCCTCGAGCGCGGGCCGACGAACCGCTTCTTCGCCACGAGCCTCGAGTGGCTCTTCTTCATCGCGCACAAGACGACCAACCACACGGTGGTCCTCGACGAGCTCGCGCGGTACGCGGGCGTGCCGTTCCCGGAGCGGTACAAGGAGGAGTACAGCTACCTCCTCGCCAAGTACAACTTCATCCGGGCCCGCGCCCTGAAGGAGGCCCAGGAGGCCGACCAGACGACCACGGCCTACCTGGAGGCCTCGGAAGCGAGCCTGAACGAGGCGCGGCGCCTGGTGGCATTGGTCCCGCCCTCGTCTCCCTTTTATCCGCGGGCGAAATATCTGGACGCGCTCGCGCTCTACGCCTCCGGCAATCCCACCCTGGCGGTGGAGAGCTTCAAGGAGGTGGTGCGCTCGACCAATCCGCGGCGCGAGGACGCGGTCTACGATCCGAAGCTGCGGGAGCTGGCCTTCATGCAGCTCGCGCGCATCCACTACGAGCACCGGCAGAACCGGCACGCGAACTTCTATTACGGTCGCATCGTCCGCGGCAGCGACCAGTGGCTGCAGGCCCTCTTCGAGTCGGCCTGGGCGTACTTCCGCATCGGGGAGGACGAGAAGGCGCTGGGCAATCTGATTACGCTGCGGTCGCCGTTTTTCCGAGATGAGTACTTTCCGGAGGCGATGCTTCTGGAAGCGGTGATCTACTACGGAAATTGTCGCTATCCGGAAGCGCAGCGGGCGGTGGAGGCCTTCCTGGAGCGGTACAGCCCGTTGCACCGCGAACTCGCCCGCCTGCTGCAGCGCGATCTCCCCTCGCCAAAGGCCTACTGGGACGCGATCGCCGCCCGGCCGGAGGGCGAGCGCGACGAAATGCTCGAGCGCATCCTCCGCATGGCGCTCTCCGACCAGGAGCTCCGCCAACTGAGCGATTCCATCGAGGAGCTCGAAGGGGAGGTGCAGTCCATCTCCCAGCGCAGGGAGCTCTTCCGCTTCTCCGGCCTGGCCAAGCACCTGCTCGCCGAGCTGCGCGCGCAGCGGGAGGAGTTGGCGAAGAAGGCCGGCCACCACGCCAAGCGCAAACTCGAAAAGGAGCTGCGCGAGCTGGCCAACCTCAACTACCGGGCCCTCGCGATCAAGGCGGAGATCGCCTCGCGGGAAAAGGAGACGCTGCAGGCGGCGCTCGAGAAGGGCGAGAGCGTGACGGTGGTCAAGCGCTACCGCTACTCCACCGCGGTGGACGACGAGCACGTCTACTGGCCGTACGAAGGAGAGTTCTGGCGCGACGAGCTCGGTAGCTACGAATACACCCTCACCCGAGGCTGCAAGGAGCGATGATGCGCGTGATTCTTTTTCTCCTGGCGCTGGGATGTCTCGCCGGCCCGGCTGGAGCGCTCGCGCAGGGCGCCGGCAAGGAGGCGCGCGACGCCGGCCTGAGGGAGAAAGTGGACCGCGGGGGGCCGTCCGCGGAGCTCGCCGGTGACACCCGCCGCGAGGAAAAGGACGAGGCCGAGCGGGCCAAGGAAGAGCAGCCCGCGCTCGGCTACGACACCTTCCGCTTCACGGTCGAGTTGCAGCTGCAGGATAAGCGGCAGGACATCCTCCAGACCCTGGAGGCGATGGCGCCGCTCGCCCAGGATCCGAAGGAGAAGGCGGACCTCCTCTTCCGGATCGCCGAGCTGCACTGGGAGGAGGCGCAGTACTGGAACTTCGAGGCGCACCGCCAGGACGACCGCATCGCGCGGTGTCGCGAGCGCAACGACGCGGCCTGCATCGCCGAGGCGGAGCGCAACCGCAAGGAGTACGAGAAGCGGCAGGCGAAGCACCAGGAGATCGCCATCTCCCGCTACAAGGAAGTCATCCAGACCAACCCCGAATACGAGCGGATGGACGAGGTGCTCTTCTTCCTCGGCCACAACCTCTGGGAGGCCGGCCGGCAGGAGGAGGCCCTCGGCGCCTACCGGACGCTCTTGACGCGCTTTCCGAATTCCCGCTTCGCGCCCGACGCCTACATCGCCTTCGGCGAGTGGTACTTCGACAACTCCCAGGGAAAGCGAGACATGCTCCTGCTCGCCCTGGAGGCTTACGAGAAGGCCGCGAGCTACACCGAAGCGCGAGTGTACGGATACGCCATCTACAAGCAGGGTTGGTGTCTGTACAACCTGACCGACTACGCGGCGGCCGCGGACAAGTTCAAGGCGACGGTCTACTACGGCGAGGTGACCACCGCGGTCGGCGGTGACAACAAGATGGCGCTGGTGCGGGAGGCGCGAAAGGACTACGTGCTCGCCTACTCGCACTTCGGCGATCCCGCGCAGGCCCGCGCCGCGTTCACGCAGGTCGGCGGCGAGGAGAACCGCCGCGCGATGCTCAAGCAGCTCGCGGACATCTACTACGCGAACGGCAAGGACCGGGAGGCCGTATACATCTACCGCGAGCTCATCCGGGAGCAGCCGCTCTCGCCGGAGGCGCCGCTCTTCCAGAGCCGCATCGTCGACTCGGTGATGCGCGTGGGCAACAAGCAGCTCACCGCCGAGCAGGCGAGGACGCTCGTGGACGTCTTCTTGGAGGTTCGCAAGGCCGGGACCGTCCAGACCAAGGAGGACGAGGCGGCGATGGAGCGCGCCGAGGAGCTCTCGGAGCGCACCCTCTCCAGCCTGGCGGTCAATTGGCACAACGAGGCCAAGAAGACGCGCGACGAGCTCACCTACGAGCTGGCAGGCCGCATCTACGCGGACTACCTGGCGATCTTTCCGAACTCGCCGAAGGCCTACCACCTGCGCTTCTTCTACGGCGAGCTCCTCTACGATCCGCTCGAGCGCTACGAGGCGGCGGCGCAGGCCTATACCGAGGTGGCGCTCGAGGACATCGCGCGCATCGAGCGCGGGGAGGAGCCGGGGCAGTGGTTCGTTCCGGCCTTGGAGGGCGCGATCTACGCCCACGACGCGCTCGTCCGCATGCAGGAGGGCGCGGCGCCGCCTCCGGACGGCAACACGCGAGAGCCCCTGCCGATCCCCCCGGCGAAGCAAGGGTTCGTGGAAGCGGCGGAGCGCTACCTCGCCCACGTGCCGGGCGGCGACATGCGCGTGGAGGTGGCGTACAAGGCCGCGCGCATCCACTACCAGTACAACCACTTCGACGAGGCCGTGGCGGGCTTTTCGCGCATCGCCCTGGAGCACCCGGAGCACGAGCTGGCGATCTTCAGCGCCCACCTCGTGCTGGACGCCTTCCACATCCAGGAGAACTGGGAGGCGATCGACGAGTGGGCCAAGCGCTTTTACGCGGAGCCCCGCCTCGCGCGCGGGAAGTTCCGAGCCGAGCTCCTGGAGATCATCGAGAAGAACTCCTTCCAGCTCAT
>DATGOH010000230.1:0-15014 GCA_035306165.1 Ferdinandcohnia sp. | reverse complement strand
TGATGAAGCGGATCGCCGCGCCGATGGTGGGCGGCCTGTTCAGCTCGCTCTTCCTCACGCTCGAGATCGTGCCCGTCGTCTACACCTGGTGGCGGGAGGCGCAGCTTTGGCGGGAACAGAGAGCCGCCGCCGAGGCGCATGGGCCTGCGGCATCGGAAACGGCAGCGTGACCGCATCGGGGCGACGGAACCGCTCGGGCATGGCCGCCCCGTCGCCCCATGGCGGGCGCCGCGGCCGGCTTGCCCGGACGGTCGATGCGTGGACACACTTGTCGGGCCTGTTGCGAGGGATTCGATGGAGACCGTTCCGGGGAAGGGCATCGTCTTTGGGCAAGCGCCGGTGGCCGCGCGAAGGACGACCACGGGGCGGATCACCGGCGCGCTGCTGGATCGCCTCGCGGCCCGCGTGACCACCCGGGGCGGTCGCGACGCCTTCGAGGTGCGCATCCCCTTCACCGGCGAGGTCCTCGGCCTGCTGCCCTCCTGCACGGCGGAGGACGTGCACGCCGCGGTGCGGGCCGCGCGCGAGGCGCAGGCGGCCTGGGCGCGTACCCCCTACGAGGAGCGGGCGCGGATCTTCCTGCGCTTCCACGACCTGCTCCTCGATCGGCAGGACGAGGCGCTGGACCTCGTGCAGCTCGAGAGCGGCAAGGCGCGTCGCCACGCCTTCGAGGAGATCAGCGCCACCGCGCACACGGTCCGCTACTACGTGAACACGGCGCAGCGGCATCTTTGCCCGCGCAAGAGGCAGCCGGCGCTCCCCGGCACCACCACCACCTGGGTCTACCACCACCCCCTGGGCGTGGCGGGCTTCATCGCGCCGTGGAACTTTCCTCTCGTTCTGGCCACCGACGACGTGGTGGCCTGCCTCCTCGCCGGCAACGGCGCGGTCCTCAAGCCGGACCCGCAGGCCTCCTTCACGGCGCTGTGGGCGCTGGACCTGTTGCTCGAAGCCGGCCTTCCTTTCGGCCTCTTCTCGATCGTCACCGGTTCCGGCCCGGAGCTGGGACCGCCGCTCGTGCAAGAGGTCGACTACATCGCCGTCACCGGCTCCACCGAGACCGGGCGCATCGTCGGCCGCCAGGCCGGCGAAAGGCTCATCGGCGCCTCGCTGGAGCTCGGGGGCAAAAACCCCATGATCGTCCGCGCCGACGCCAATCTGAAGCGCGCCGTCGCGGGTGCGATCTGGGGGAGCTTCGCGAGCGCCGGGCAGGTGTGCCTGGCCACGGAGCGGATCTTCGTCCACCGCTCGATCTACGAGCCCTTCGTGCAAAACTTCGTCGAGCAGGTGCGATCGCTGCGCCTCGGCGCCGGTCTCGACTGGGGGCCGGACATGGGCTCGCTCACCTCCGAGCGGCAACTGCGCAAGGTCACGGAGCTGGTGGACGACGCCGTGGCCAAGGGCGCGCGCCTATTGTGCGGCGGCCGGCGCCGCGAGGATCTCGGGCCCTACTTCTACGAGCCCACGGTGCTGGAGGGCATCACGCCGGAGATGCGCCTCTTCCACGAGGAGGCCTTCGGCCCGGTGGTCTGGATCGAGCCCTTCCTGACCGACGAAGAGGCGATCGAGAAGGCCAACCAGGGCCGGTACGGCCTGGCCGCCTCCGTCTACGGCGAGGATGCCGAGAGCGCGAGGAACCTCGGCACCTGGATCCGCGCCGGGACGGTCACGGTGAACGACGCATATCCCATCGGCTGGGCCGCCGTGGACGGCACCATGGGCGGGGTCAAGGACTCCGGCCTCGGCCGTCGCCACGGTGAGGAGGGCATCCGACGCTTCACCTACACCCAGACCGTCACCGTCAACCGCGGGCCGATCGTCGCGCCGCCGCGCGGGGAGGCGGGCGCCCGCCGTTTCGCCAAGGTGCTCACGGGCCTCTTGCGCACCTGGAGGAGGATCCCCTTCCTTCCCTGAGGAGCACCGAAGGGGGGTGGGGCATGCGGACCAAGAGCATCCGGGCCTTCGCGCTGGGCGCGGGCCTTCTTCTCGGCGGCGGGCTGGCCTTCGCGCAGGGGGCGCCGCCCGATGCGCCGCCGGCCGAGCCGGGCCCGGGCTGCCCGGGGGGCTGTCCGCTCTGCGAAGCCCACCGCGAGGCCATCGTGGCCCTCAACGCCGACACCGTCATCACGGTGGAGCAGCAGCCCAACGGCGCCGTCGTCCGCTTCGAGGCCCCCGCCGGCGACCCCGAGGCCATCGAAGCCGCGCGCCAAGCCGCCGAGAGCTACGCCCGCGCGCTCCAGGCGCCGCAGACGCGCCAAGGTTGCCCCTGCCCGCACGAGACCGAACCGCCCGCCGAGAACGAGTCGTCGCCGGTCTTCCCGTAGGCCACCCAGCGCCGCACCGCCGAGACGCCGCGGCGTCGTGCTTCGCACTCGACGGGTTTCCAGCGAAGGGCACGTTCGTCGCTTCCCGATCCGACGGTGCGTCGGGCGGTGGACGCTCGCACGGCTTTCGCTGGAAATCGCCGCGCCGAATGGCTACCAGGCGGGCCATGGAAGAGAAGCGGTTGGGCTTCTGGGCCCGTTTGGCGATGTTCTTTTGGCTCCCCTGGAAGATCCTCTTCGGCCCCCGCGCGGCGTGGCGGGTGCGCGAGGCGCTAAGCGCGCCCGAGGTGCCCGAGCCGGCGGCCCTGCCGGCGCCGCCAAAACCCCCGAAGCCGGAGCCGAAGAAGCCGAGCGGCGAGGAGGCGCTGCGGCTCCTCGCCATCCTCCAGCGCGACGGGCGGCTGGTCGACTTCCTCATGGAGGACATCTCGGCGGCGCCCGACGATCAGGTGGGCGCGGCGGCGCGCATCGTCCACGAGGGCTGCCGCAAGGCGCTCGCGCAGTACGTCACCCTCCGTCCGCTCCGTCCCGAGCGCGAGGGGGAAACCGTCACCGTGCCCGACGGTTTCGACGCGGCGGAGATCCGCCTCTCCGGCAACGTGGTCGGCAAGCCGCCCTATCGCGGGATCTTGGCGCATCCCGGATGGAAAGCGGTGGAGGTGAGGCTGCCGGAGGTCGCGCCGGGCTTGGACGCCACCATCGTCGCGCCCGCGGAGGTGGAGGTCGCATGAGCGGTCCGAGCTTCGGCATCGATCTCGGCACCACCAACGTCTGCCTCGCGGTCGCCCGCGCGGAGAACGAGCCGCCGGCCACGGCGCTCGTGCCGCAGGTGGTGCACGAGGGCGAGGTGGCGGAGCGACCCCTCCTGCCTTCCTTCCTCTACCTTCCCGGTCCCGCCGAGTTGAAGGAGGGCGCGATTGCGCTGCCCTGGGATCCGGACCGCACCTATGTGGTGGGCGCCTTCGCCCGCGAGCAGGGCGCGCGCATCCCCAGCCGTCTCGTGGCTTCCGCCAAGAGCTGGCTCTCGCACGCGGGCGTCGATCGCCGCGAGGCCATCCTTCCCTGGGGCGCGCCCGAGGAGGTGGAGAAGGTCTCGCCGGTCGGCGCCTCCGCGCGCTACCTCGCCCACCTGCGCGAGGCCTGGGATCACCTCCACCCGGACCTCCCGCTCGCCGAGCAGGATCTCGTCCTCACCGTCCCTGCCTCCTTCGACGCAGTGGCGCGCGAGCTCACGGTGGAGGCGGCGCGCGCCGCGGGGCTCGAGCGCCTCACCCTCCTCGAAGAGCCGCAGGCGGCGCTCTACGCCTGGGTGGCCGCGCATCCGGACTGGCGCAAGCGCCTCTCCGTGGGCGACCTCATCCTCGTCTGCGACATCGGCGGCGGCACCACGGATTTCTCGCTGATCGCGGTCATGGAGGAGGAGGGGGCGCTCGAACTCCGTCGCGTGGCGGTGGGCGATCACATCCTCCTCGGCGGCGACAACATGGACCTCGCCCTGACCTACGCGCTCCGTGCGCGCCTCCAGGAGAAGGGCCAGACGATCGACGACTGGCAGCTCCGTGCCCTCGTCCACTCGGTGCGCCAGGCGAAGGAGCAGCTCTTCGCGGACGAGTCCCTCGCGGCAGCGCCGGTGGTCATCCCGTGCCGCGGCAGCCGCCTCATCGGCGGTACGCTCCGCACCGAGCTCGATCGCGCCACGCTCGAGAGCGTGCTCCTCGACGGCTTCTTCCCCCGCGTCGACGCCGACGCGCGGCCCGAGACCCCCCGCCGCGTGGCGCTCACCGCGCTCGGCCTTCCCTACGCCCACGACCCCGCCTTCACGCGCCACCTCGCCGCCTTCCTCGGGCGGCATGCGGCCTCCACCGCATCGCTGCCGCCGGGCGTGCACGCCGAGGGGCGCAGCTTCCTCCATCCCACCGCCATCCTCTTCAACGGCGGTCCGACCAAGGCGGCGCCGGTGCGCGCGCGGATCCTCGAGGTGCTGGAGAGCTGGATCGCCGCGGAGGGCGGGCGGCCGCCGAAGGTGCTCGAGGGCGGCGACCCCGATCTCGCCGTGGCGCGCGGCGCAGCCTACTACGGTCTGGTGCGGCGTGGACGCGGCGTGCGCATCCGCGGCGGCTCCGCGCGCAGCTACTACGTGGGCATCGAGCGCGCCGAGCTCGCCGTGCCCGGCGTGCCGCCGCGCGTGGACGCGATCTGCATCGCGCCCTTCGGCATGGAGGAGGGCAGCGAGATCACCCTCTCCGAGCCGCTCGGACTCTGGGTCGGCGAGCCCGCCTCCTTCCGCTTTTTCGCGTCCTCCTCCCGCCGCGACGACGAGGTCGGCACCGCGGTCGATCCGGCCGAGCTCGAGGAACTGCCGCCCATCGAGACCACGCTCGAAGGCGAAGCGGGGGTCGCCGTCCCCGTGCGCCTGCGCGCACGCCTCACCGAGGTCGGCACCCTCGAGCTCTTCGCCGTGGACGCCGGGGGAAGGGAGTGGCGCCTCGAATTCCAGATCGAGCGGTGAAGCGACGAGGCGGAGGAGCGGGCGCTCGGCCGTTGCCAGCTCGGTACCCGGGACGAATCTTTGGGTAGCCACCGGACAGGGGTCGCGGGAGTCCGGGCAGGGGACTGAGCATGACGTGCGCGCACTTGAGCCAGATCCGGCCCGTCCAGCCTTCGTCCAACGGTTGCGAGGAATGCGCGAAGGATGGCATCCAGTGGGTGGAGCTGCGGCTCTGCCTGACGTGCGGCTACGTGGGCTGCTGCAACGCCTCGGTGGGGCGGCACGCGCAGGCGCACCATTTGGAGACGGGCCACTCCATCGTGCGGGCCTTCCGCACCGGCGAGGACTGGGCGTGGTGCATGGAGGACGGCAGCTACGTCGACCTCGAGGCCATCGACCAGGCCATGCAGGCGGCGATGCGCCACGAGCGGCTCACGCGCATGCAGCAGCACGCCAAGTACTTCCGCTTCTTCTAGTTCCGGGCGCCCGTCGCCCCGACGCGTCGCCGCGTTCGCGCCGCCTGCCCCTCGCATTCGGCGCCGGCTGCCGTTAAGAAGGGCGATTCATGGCAGCCCGGCAACCGTCCTTCGTCGTCGCCATCGATCTCGGCACCACGCACTCGGCGCTCGCCTTCAGCCCGAGCGGGCGCGAGGCGATCGAGACGCTGGCCGTGCCCCAGCTCGTCGGTCCGGGCGAGACCGCGGCCCTTCCGCTCCTCCCCTCCGTGGTCTACCTCCCGGCCGCCGGAGAGCTTCCCGAGGGCGGGACGCGCCTGCCCTGGGGCGAGCCGGACCACGTGGTCGGGGAGTGGGCGCGGCGGTTGGGTGCCCGCGTCCCCATGCGCCTGGTCGCCTCGGCGAAGAGCTGGCTCTCCCATCCCGGCGCCGACCGGCGCGCGCCCATCCTCCCGTGGGGCGCCCCCGAGGACGTGCCGAAGATCTCGCCCGTCGAGGCCTCGGCCCGCGTCCTTCGCCACCTGGCCGCGGCGTGGAAGAGCCTGCATCCCGCCCATCCGCTGGAATCCCTCGAGCTCGTCCTCACCATCCCCGCCTCCTTCGACCAGGTGGCGCGCGAGCTCACGGTGCAGGCCGCGCGCGAGGCGGGGCTGGAGAAGCTGCGGCTGCTCGAGGAGCCGCAGGCCGCCTTCTACGACTACCTCCGGCAGGGCGGTGAGGCCCTGAAGGCCCTCGGCACGCTCCGGCTCGTCCTCGTCCTGGACGTGGGCGGCGGGACCACCGACTTCACGCTCGTTCGCGTCGGGCCGACGGAGGCCGGGCCGCCGCGGCTCGAGCGCGTGGCCGTCGGCGACCACCTCATGCTCGGCGGCGACAACATGGACGTCACGCTCGCGCGGCACGTCGAGGAGCGCCTCGGCGAGCGGCTCGGTCCCGCCGACTGGGCCGCGCTGGTCCAGAGCGCGCGCATCGCCAAAGAGACGCTGCTCTCCGGCAAGGCGCCCGAGAGCTATCGCGTCGCCCTCCCGGGAAGCGGCCGGCGGCTGGTCGGCGGCGCCCGCGCCGTCGAGCTCGGGCGGAGCGAGGCGCAGGCGATCCTCCTGGACGGCTTCCTCCCCCGCACCGCGCCCGACGAGGCGCCTTTGCGCCGCAAGCTCGGCCTGACGGAGCTGGGCCTTCCCTACGCCGCCGACCCGGCCATCTCCCGCCACCTCAACGCCTTCTTGCGCAAACACGTCCAGGCCGCCGCGGAGACGGGGGTGGAGATCCGCGACGGCCTACCGCGGCCCGACGCCGTCCTCCTCAACGGAGGCGTCTTCCTCGCCCCCGAGGTGCGGCGGCGTCTCTCCGAGGTCTTCGAGGGCTGGTTCGGCGCACCCGTGCCGCTGCTCGCCCATCCCTCCCTCGACCTCGCGGTGGCGCGCGGCGCGGCCTACTACGGGCTCGTCCGGCGCGGCCTCGGCGTGCGCATCGAGGGCGGCTCGCCGCGCAGCTACTACCTCGGGCTGGAGGGCGACCGCGCCCTCTGCGTCGTCCCGCGCGGCATGGAGGAGGGGAGCGCGCGCCGCGTCGAATCGGAGCGCTTCGAGTTGCGCCTCGGCCAGCCCGTGCGCTTCCCGCTCTACGCCTCCACCCGCGACCGCTACGACCCGCTCGGCGCCATCGTGGAAGTCGAGGGCCTCGACGCGCTGCCTCCTTTGCACACCGTGCTCGAGACGGAGAAGGCCGGGGAGCGCGACCGCATGCTTCCGGTGCGCGTCGCCTCCGCCCTCACCGAGATCGGTACCCTCGAACTCCACCTCGAGAGCCTGCAGCCGCCGGCGCGGCGGTGGCGGCTCGAGTTCTCGCTGCGCGGCGACGTGGGCGGCGGCGCCGAGGTCGCGCCCATCCAGGCGCTCCCCGCCCGCTTCCACGAAGCCCGCGCCCTGGTCGAGCGCGCCTACGGCGCCCGCGCCGAAAACGTCGACCCCCGCGAGATCAAGCAGCTCTGGCGCAATCTGGAGAAGGTGCTCGGCCCGCGCGACGCCTGGAGCTCGGCCGTCAACCGCGAGCTCTGGGGCGTGGTCTTCGGGGGCGCACGGCGGAGGCGGCGCTCCTTTGACCACGAGCGCATCTTCTTCCAGCTCGCCGGCTACCTCCTCCGACCCGGTTACGGCGCCCCCCTCGACGCCTGGCGCGTGGAGCAGCTCGCCAAACTCTTCGAGCAGGGCGTGCAATACACCACCGAGAAGGCCAACTGGGCCGAGTGGTGGATCCTCTGGCGGCGGGTCGCCGGCGGTCTTTCCGCCGAGATGCACCGCAAGCTCTTCCTCTGGGTGAAGCCCTGGCTCGAGCCGCCGAAGGGCCGCGTTCCCAAGCGGCCGAAGGGACCGCGGGCCGAGGGATTCGAGGAGATGGCGCGGATGCTCGGCGCGCTCGAGCGCCTCGCGCCGGCGGAGAAGGAGGAGGCGGCCGGCTGGATCTTCCACCGCATCGAGAAGGAGGGGAAGGGTTCGTACTGGCCCATCGGTCGGCTCGGCGCCCGCCGCCCTCTCTACGGGAGCGTCCACGACGTCGTCCCGCCCGAGACGGCGGCCGCCTGGGTCGATCGCCTGCTCGCGCTCGATTGGAAGCGGGCCGAGGGCGCGGCCTTCGCCGCCGCCCACATCGCCACGAAGACGGGCGATCGCCATCGCGACCTTCCCGACGGGCTGCGCGAGCGGGTGGCCGAGCGCCTCGCGGCGGCCGGTGCGCCGGCCTCCTGGCGCACCCTCGTCCTCGAGGGCGGCGAGCTCACGGAGCAGGATCGGGTGCGCGTGTTCGGCGACACCCTACCCATCGGACTCCGGCTGTCGCCGGATGTGAATTGATCTCCGGGGCGTTTGGTTGTAGAGCGCCGCGATCCATCTGGCCGTGTCCTCGCCGGGACGTGAAGGAGAAGTCATTGGCGATCGCAGTACCTCGTAAGTGGACCCTGGCGGACTCCATCGAGACCTACGAGATCCGGACGTGGGGACATCCGTACTTCGGCGTCAACGAGAAGGGGAACGTCGTCGTCCATCCCTACGGTCCGGGCGGTCCGACCGCCGACCTCAAGGAGCTGGTCGACGAGGTGAGCCGGCGGGGCATCGGCCTGCCGCTGCTCATCCGCTTCAGTGACATCCTCCGCCGCCGCGTGCAGGAGCTCAACGAGGCCTTTGCGCGCGCGATCGAGGAATTCGACTTCAAGGGCGTCTACCGCGGGGTCTATCCGATCAAGGTCAACCAGGTCGCCAACGTGGTCGAGGAGATCCTCAAGGCCGGCCGTCCCTACGCCTACGGCCTGGAGGCGGGCTCCAAGCCCGAGCTGCTCGCCGTGATGGCCATGCTGGAGGATCCCGAGGCCCTCATCATCTGCAACGGCTACAAGGACGAGGAGTACATCGAGACGGCGCTCCTCGCCTCGCGGCTGGATCGCAAGGTCATCCTCGTGGTGGAGAAGCTCTCCGAGCTCTTCCTCATCGCGGAGGTGTCCAAGCGGCTCGGCATCCGACCCTCCATCGGCATCCGCGTCAAGCTCTCCACCCGCGGCTCGGGCCGGTGGGAAGCCTCCGGCGGCGATCGCTCCAAGTTCGGCCTCTCCTCGCCCGAGGTCCTCGAGGCGATGGCCTTCATGGAGAAGAACGAGCTGCTCGACTGCTTCGAGCTGCTCCACTTCCACCTTGGCTCGCAGATCAGCGCCATCCGCGCCATCAAGAGCGCCATCCGCGAGGCGGGTCGCTTCTACGTGGAGCTGGTCAAGGCCGGCGCTCCCATCCAGTACTTCGACGTGGGCGGCGGCCTCGGTGTCGACTACGACGGCTCGCAGACCAACTTCGCCTCCTCGATGAACTACACGTTGCAGGAATACGCCAACGACATCGTTTTCGGCCTGGCGGAAATCTGCAACGAGGCGGGCGTGCGCCATCCGAACATCGTTTCGGAGTCGGGCCGCGCGATCGTGGCGCACCACGCGGTGCTCGTCTGCGACGTCCTCGGCACCACCGAGTTCCAGAGCCGAGCGGTGCCCGACAAGCTCCCGGACGATGCCCCGCCCGTGGTGCGCAACCTCTTCGACACCTACCACGAGGTCACGCGCAAGAACCTCCAGGAGGCGTACCACGACGCCATCGAGTTCAAGGAGCAGAGCCTCCAGCTCTTCAACCTGGGGCACCTGCCCCTGAGCCAGCGCGTGCTCGCCGAAAACATCTTCTGGAGCCTGCTGCACAAGATCCACAAGCTCGCGAGCGAGTTGGATGAGATTCCCGAGGAGCTCGAGGGGCTGCCGCGCGCGCTCGCCGACACATATTTCTGTAATTTCTCGGTTTTTCAGTCCCTCCCCGATTCCTGGGCGATCGATCACCTCTTCCCGGTGATGCCGATCCACCGGCTCACCGAGGAACCGGTGCGCCGCGCCATCCTCGCGGACATCACCTGCGACTCGGATGGAAAAATCGAGCACTTCATCGGTCGTCGCGACGTGAAGAACGTGCTCGAACTCCATCCGCTCAACGGCGAGGACTATTTCATCGGGATCTTCCTCGTGGGTGCATACCAGGAGATCCTCGGTGATCTGCACAACTTGTTCGGTGACACCAACGACGTGCAGGTGAGCCTCCACGAGGACGAAGGTTACGTGATCGATCACGTCGAGCCGGGCGACACGGTCACCGAGGTGCTCGCGTACGTGAGCTACTCGCGCGACAACCTCGTCGCGCGCGTGCGCCGCGCGGCGGAGAAGGCGTTGCGCGCGGGCAAGCTCACCATCGACGAGTCGCGTCGCCTCTTGCGAGCGTACGAGGAGGGGCTCTCCGGCTACACCTACCTCGAGCGGGATTGACGATTCTCGACACCCATGCCCCTTCCGGGGTGGGTTTTCGACGTGGCCCCCCGAAATCGACGTGGGGGCCATTGACTCACCCCGGCGTTGGGACTAGCGTCGAATCGTCGCACGGAAGCTTGCCGAGTCGATTCCGTTCGCGAGTCTGATGGAGGCGTGGTGCCTCGGGCGAACGGAAGGCCTGCAAGATTGCGACGATAGGAAGCGCCCTCCTCGCGAGGGCGCACGAGCACATGGGTAAGAGGATCTACTGCGGAAACCTGCCTTACTCCGCCACCGCGGAAGATGTCAGAGACATCTTCTCGGAAGGGGGAAGGACTGTCGTTGACATTCACATCGTCACGGACCGCGAAACGGGAAGACCGAGAGGTTTTGCCTTCGTGGAAATGAGCACCGACGAGGAGGCGGCTCAGGCCATCGAGGAACTCGATGGCCGAATTTTTCAGGGTCGCGCACTCGGCGTGAAAGAGGCGAGAGAGCGGCTTCCCCGCGGCCCGGGCGGCCCCCACGGTGGCGGCTTCGGTGGCCAGGGTCGGGGCCGGGAGCGCGGCGGTTTCCGCGGTAACCGTGGTCCCAGGGATTACGAGGCGTCGCCGGCGCACTTCGATCCCTACGGGCCTCCGCCTTCGGACTACGGGGATCGTCGGGATCGGCGCGGCCGCGGTGGTCGGCGCCGCCGCGACGATTTCGACCCCGGCTGGTAAATCGCATCGGATGCACGGGGCCCGTTCTTCGGACGGGCCCTTCGTGTCTCCGGGACCGATCGGCTAGTCCGCCGCCGCCACGCGGAAGCGACGATCGTAGCGCTCCACCGCCTCCCGGAAGGCGGGGAGGTGTTCGCGCGGCAGGCGGACCCGGTAGGTTTCGTGGACCTTCATCGGGTCCAGCACGCGCCCGGCCTTCGACATGATCTGGTAGTGCAGATGCGGCGCCGTGGAGCGCCCGGTGTTCCCGGAAAAGCCCACGAGCTGTCCGCGCGTCACGCGCGCTCCGGGCCGCATCTCCGGCGCGAGTTCGGCCAGGTGCAGAAAGAGGAATCGCCTGCCTTGGGCGTCCTCGATCTCCACGCAGCGGCCGTTGACCCTCTGGTTGAAGTTGGTGCGCGCCACCACGCCGGCGAAGGGCGCCACCACGGGCATGCCCGTGGGCGCCTTGAAATCCACTCCCTGGTGGCCGCGACCGTCGCGCAAGAGGCTCGTGATCTGCTCGTAGCGCTCGATCGGCGAGCGCTCCAGCCGAAGCTCCACCTCGTTGCCGTCGCGATCGTAGTAGCGCGGGAACTCGGCGCCGGGCGCCTGGAAGCGGAAGGCTTCGAAGGTCTTGCCGAACTTGTTGGAGGTGTAGGAGAGGGCGTGGATGCGCGGCTCCGAGCCCTCCGGCACGTCGTAGATCAGGCGCAGCGCATCGCCCTTGCGCAGATCGCGGGCGACGTCGAGCCACCACACGAGCAGGCGCCCCGTCACCTGCGCCAGCGGATCGCCGAGCCGTTTGCCCACCGCCTCGTGCAGGGTGCGGGTGACCGAGCCGCGGATCTCCACGGCGAGCTCCCGCATCTCGCCGGGCGCGGGGGCGGGCTCCGCCTTGGGTGCGGGGCGCTTCGCCTCGGCGACGCGGGCGGGAGGCTCCGCCTCGACCTGGGATTCCGGCGCCGCAGACTCCTCCTCCCGCGCGGGCGCGGCCGGCGGCGTGGGCGCCGCCTGCAGGCTGGGCGGGCGGTCCTTCGCCCGCTCCTCGCGCAGCCGCTCCAGCTCCTGCTGCACCGAGAGCCGCCCCAGCCAGAAGGAGACGGCCGAGACCGCGAAGAGCATCAGCAGCCGGGACAGGCCCCTGCGCGGCCGGCGGGTTCGTTCCGTGGGTCGGTCCATGGAGGGACGACCTTGTACCACAGCTCGGCCGGTACGTCCCCCCGGGATTTCCCCCGTGCTTGATTCCACAGCCTCGCGGTGGCACCGATCCTCCCATGCGCCGGCTGCTTCTCTTCCTCCTTCTCCTCCTTCCTTTCTCCGCGCGCGCCGACGATCTGCAGCTCGAGCTCCGGGACAAGGCGTTGCGCGGACAGGGCCAGCCCGCCCTCGTGCTCATCGCGAACAAGACCGTCTCGCAGGCGACGGTGCGGCTCACCGGTCCCGGCGAAAAGCGCCTCACCCTGCGCGCCGGTTCGATCCAGGCCGGACACCGCCAGGAGCTCTCCATCGACGCGCCCGTCGGCCGCAGCCGCTGGGCGGGAACGCTGGCGGTGACCTTCGCCGACGGAACGGAAGGGGAGATGCCGCTTTCGTTCTCCGTGTACGTGTCGGAAGGGCTTCGGTTCGAGCGGCTCGAGGGGGAGGGCGAGTTCGACGCCAAGGCGGGCACGCTGCGCTTCGCCATCCGGGGCGGACAGCCGAGCCACTGCGAGTACACCGTGACCTTCGACGGCAAGCCGGAGCGCAAGGGCGTGACGCGCTTCGGCTCGGAGGTGCGGGAGGGCGATCCCGTCGTGGTGTCGTGGGCGCCGCATGGCGATGACGACGTCGTGCTGCGCATCGCCCTGGTCTGCCACGACACCGAGACCTTCTTCTTCACCCACGAGGTCTTCCCGTGGAAGGTGACGGTCGCCCACGACGACGTGATCTTCGAGACGGGCAAATGGGACATCCCCGAGCACGAAAGGCCGAAGCTCGACGCCGTGCTGGAGACCATCCGGACGACGATCCGACGCTACGGCGAGGCGATCCCGAAGGGGATGATGAAGCTCTACGTCGCCGGCCACACCGACACGGTCGGCGATGCGGCGTCCAACATGACGCTGTCGCTTCGGCGCGCCGAAGCCATCGCCCGCTACTTCCGCGACCGGGGCGTCACCATCCCGATCCTCTACACGGGATTCGGCGAGTCGCGCCCGCTCGTGGCCACGCCGGACGAGTCCGACGAGCCGCGCAACCGTCGCGCCGATTACTTCATCTCGGTGGAAGATCCGCTACCGGCACGGTGGCGCAAGCTTTGAGCGCCCCGGCGGTCGTACGCCGGAGCGACGCTCACGCCGCCTCGCGCTCGCCCTGCATCTCCTCGCGGCGCGCGAGCCGCGGTCCGACGGCCAGCAGCGCGATCGCGGCGGCGGTGGTCAGCCAGCCAAAGAGGTCGCCCACGCGTCCGTACACCGTCGGCCCCGCCGCGATCATCGGGACGTCGTGCACGAGGATTTCCGCCGTTTCGTAGCCGGACCGCTTCACGATGCGCCCCGCGGAATCGATGAAGGCGCTGATCCCCGTCGAGGTGGAGCGGATCATCCAGCGGCGGTGTTCGATCGATCGGAAGGTCGCGAGCGCGAGGTGGATCGGCGGCTCGGAAGGCCCGTACCACGAGTCGTTGGTGAGGTTCACCAGCGCGTGGGGGCGCGTCCCCGCCTCGTCGATGGGATTCATCAGGCTGCGGACCAGGCGGGGGAGGATGTCCTCGTAGCAGATGTTGGTGGCGAGGCGGTACGGCCCCACCGGCAGGGGATCGCGGACGGTGCCCCGCTCGAACTGCGAGGAGTAGGGCAGCCAGTCGTAGATCTTGGGGAAGAGTTCCGCGCCGGGGACGTACTCGCCGAAGGCGAGGAGCTCGATCTTGTCGTAGTGGCCGATGATGCGCCCGCCCGGTTCGAGGGCGAGGGCGGTGTTCCACACCCTTCTCCGCTCCCCAAGCTCCACGCGCAGCGCGCCGACGATCATCGGCGTCTTCACCCGGCTCGCCACCATCGAGCCGATGTTCTCGGTACCGGCGGGCACGGCGCGGTTGAGCCCGCTCTCCGGCCAGACCACCAGCCCGATGTCCGGGATGCGCATCGCCTCGTCGGTCATGCGGCGGTAGCGCTGGATGCCCTCGCTCGCGCGGCGGTGCTTGTCGCCCGCACCCACGTTCGCCTGGACGATGGCCGTCTTCAGCCGGGGTGCCTCGGCCTCGAGCGCCTCCATTTGCCCGATGCGCACCTGGCCGTAGACCACCGCCGCGACGAGCGCGGCCACCGCGCCGGCGAAGAGGCGCACCCGCCGCCGCGCGACGAGCTCGAAGATCCCGCCGTTCACCAGGCCGATCAGGCCCGAGACCATCACCGCCCCGCCGAGGTCGGCGATCTGGGTGACGAGCGGTAGCCCGGCCTGCGTATTCGCCAAGTAGCTCTGGAAGAGCAGCGGATAGAGCATCTCCCCGGCGACCACGCCGATGGGCAGCGCCGCACCGAGCGAAAGAGGTGTGCGGCGGGCGAGCGCCCACGCGCCGAAGCCGCAGGCGGCCACCGAGCCCGCCTGGGCGACGGACAGCAGCAGGTAGCCCAGCAGGGCGAGCGGCAGGGGGAGGTGCGCGAACTCCCGGAACATGCGGATGAGCCAGGGGTAGACGTAGAGGTGGGCGCCGAGCCCCATGGCCCACGAGAGGGCGAGCGCGCGCTTCCACGAGGTCACGTCGCGCAGCGCGAAGAGCAGCGGCACGAAGCAGAACCAGGCCGGCAGCCAGAGCTCTTGGTCGGGATAGCCCAGGCCGAAGAGGACGCCGCCGAAGACGGCGAGCAGCCAGGGTAGCAGGCGGACGATCGCGGGAGGCAGATGCATGGTGGTATGCGACCCCTGGAGAACCGAAAGCGGAAAGCGCGCATGCCGGGGCCCACCGGGGGGAGGAAACCCCGGTCCCCTTTGCGCATCCTTCTAGCGTACAAAGTTTCCTCCCCCGTGGGGGGAGCCAGCTTCGAAGAAAGGACGAATCATGGCGCTCAAGCTCCGCACTCCCATGCCCGATCTCTCCGGAGCGACCGACTGGATCGGCGGCGATCCCGTCCGGGCCGCCGACCTCGAGGGGAAGATCACCCTCGTCCACTTCTGGGCCGTGAGCTGCGGGATCTGCAAGCCGCACCTGCCGCAGATCGCCGCGTGGAGGGAGACCTACGAGCCGCG
>DATGOH010000229.1:0-5391 GCA_035306165.1 Ferdinandcohnia sp. | reverse complement strand
CCGCCTCAACCTGCCGATGATGGTCTCGGACAACCAGTCGCCCTTCGAGACGGCCTTCACCGTGAGCATCGAGGCGGCGCACGGCGTGACCACGGGCATCTCGGCGCACGACCGCGCCCACACCATCCGCACCGCGGTGGCGCCGGACGCCAAGCCGGAGGACCTCGTGCGGCCGGGCCACGTCTTCCCCCTGCGTGCGCGCAAGGGAGGGGTGCTGGTCCGCACCGGGCAGACGGAGGGCTCGGTGGATCTCGCGCGGCTCGCCGGCCTCGAGCCGGCCGGGGTGATCTGCGAGATCATGAACGACGACGGCACCATGGCGCGGATGCCCGATCTCGAGCGCTACGCCGAGAAGCACGGCCTGGTGATCGTCTCGGTGGCCGATTTGATTCGCTATCGGCTCGAGAAGGAGCGGCTGGTCCAGCGGATCGCCGAGGAGACGGTCGAACTCGAAGCGGGGAGCTTCCGGGCGATCGCCTTCCGGATGGAGGGCGCGCCGGGGACGCACCTCGCCTTCGTGATGGGCGAGGTCGCCACCGACGAACCCGTGCTCGTGCGGGTGCAGGCCCGTTGCTCCATGGGCGAGGTCTTCGGCTCGACGGCCTGTGGCTGCGGCCATGCGCTCCGGCAGTCGTTGCGCCGGATCGCGGAGGAGGGGCGCGGCGCCTTGGTCCACCTGCACCGCGAGGCGGAATCGCCGCTGCGCTGCACGCGCATGCACGATCCGGACGATCGCGCGCGGAGCACCGGGCCGTTTCGGGACTACGGGCTGGGCGCGCAGATCCTCAACGACCTCGGTATCCGACGCCTGCGGCTGCTCACCAACAACCCCAAGAAGCTCGTGGGGCTGGAGGGCTACGGCCTTCAGGTGGTAGAGCAGGTCGCGATTCCCGGCGCCCCGCCCGCCTCCGAGGCGTTGCGCCTGGTCGCGGGCGGGAAGGAGGAGGGCTGATGCGCATCGTCGAGGGCAAGCTGGTCGCCACCGGTCTGAAGGTGGCGCTCTGCGTGGCCCGCTTCAACGAGATCGTCACCGAGCGCCTGGAGCGCGGCGCGATCGAGGCGCTCGTGCGCCACGGCGCCGAGGAGTCGGACCTGACCGTCTTCCGCTGCGCCGGCGCGTTCGAACTCGGTCCCCTCGCGCGGCGGGTGGCCGAGACGGGCCGCTACGACGCGGTGGTCGCGCTCGGCGCGGTGATCCGCGGCGGCACCCCGCATTTCGATCACGTGGCGGGCGCCTGCACGGCGAGCCTGCGGGAGCTCGCGATGTCCGCGCGGTGCGCGGTCGCCTTCGGGGTGCTCACGTGCGACACGATGGAGCAGGCGCTCGATCGCGCCGGCGGCAAGGCGGGCAACAAGGGCGCGGAGGCCGCGCTCGCCGCCGTCGAGCAGGCCACGCTCCTGCGGGCCGTCGAGGCGGGGGCATGAAGGGCATTCCCTCGATGCGCCACGTGGGCCGCAGCCGCGCCGTCCAGGCGCTCTTCTCGCTCGAGAGCGGGGGCTTCGAGCAGATCGAGACCGCGCTCGCGCACTTCTGGGAGAGCCTGGACGAGCCGACGCCCCGTGCCGCCCGACGCTTCGCGGAGGAACTCGTGCGGGGGGTCGTGGCTCGTCGCGCGCGGATCGACGAGGCCATCCAGGCGCAGAGCGAGAGCTGGAAGCTCGAGAGGATGGCGCGCGTGGATCGCAACGTCCTGCGCCTGGGCGCCTACGAGATCCTGTTCACCGATACGCCGGCCAAAGTGATCATCAATGAAGCGATCGAAATCGCGCGGACCTTCGGGGCCGAAGGCTCGCCCGCATTCGTCAACGGGATCCTCGACAAGCTCGCCCGCGAAGCCGGACGCCTCTGAGCGCCTCGAGGCCGCTCCGGCCGCGGCCGGGGCCGAGGCGGCGCACGGCGGTCCCGGCTCGGGGCGACGGCTGCGGCTCGCCGCCCACCCGCTCGATCTGCACGGCCTCGACACGCTGGGGGCGCGCGATCTCCTCGTCTTCGTGCGGCCGGACGAGCGTCCGCTGCAGGGCCTGGCGGGCCTCGCCGACTGGCGCCTCCTCGGTCGGCTGAACCGCTTGCTGCGGGAGGGTCTCTTCGAGGGGCGGGTGAGGGAGGCCCTGCTCACCGTGGGCGCGCCGCGGCTTCCCGCGCAGCGCGTTTTCCTCTACGGCCTGGGCGACAAAGCGCTCGAGGACGCCCTCGCGCCCGCCCTCGCCATGGTGGGGCGGGCCGGCGGCCTGGAGGTGGCCTGCGCCCCCTTCGGCGACACCGAGCATCTCGTCGAGCGCGCGGAGCGGGTGGCTTCCGCCGCGCGCGACGCGGGGATCGAGCGGCTCGTCTGCCTGGCGGATCGGGTGGAGGCGGCCCACAAGGCGCTGGTGGTGGTGGAAGCGCACCACCCCTGGGCGGTGCTGGACTGAGCTTCAGGCGAATTCGAGCCGGTCCTCCGCGCGCGCCCGGCGCCGGCGCACGCGCGCGAGCATCGACGAGAGACAGGCGCCCGCGCACTCCGACTCGAAGCGGAGCCAGAAAAGGGGGGCGCCGGCCAAGACCTCCATCCCGAGCCCGATCCATCCGCCCATCGCGCCCATCCACCGCTCGACGCCCAGATACCAGCTCACGGGCAGCGTGATGATCCAGGCGAGCGCGACGCTGAAGAGCGCGGGGGTGCGCACGTCCCCCACGCCGCGCAACAGCCCGCGCGCCACCTGGTTCGGCGCGTTGACGAAGTGGACCAGGCCGGCGAGCACCACGAGCTTGCCGGCGATGGCCTGGACCCAGCCGTCCGAGCTCATGCCGCGGGCGAGCCAGGGTCCGGCCACGACGAAGAGCAGCAGGCAGAACAGCGCCCAGCCGCTGGCGAGGAGGAGGGCGCTGCGCCCCACCAGGCGGATGCGGCTCGGCTGACCGACGCTCTTCGCCCGCGCGGCGAGCACGGCGCCCGCCTCGGCGACCGCCTGCGAGGGGATGAGGGAGAGCTGGGCGAGCTGCGCCGCCACTTGATGGGAGGCGGCCTCGAGCCGACCCGTCTGCGCGACGAGGATGCCGAGCAGGGCGGCGGCCCCCATCTCGAAGAAGCCCTGTACGCCCGCCGGAAAGCCCACGCGCAGGACCTCCGCCGCCGTGCGCGCCGCCTCGGCCCAGTCGAAGTCGACGCTCCGCTGGGCCCGCGCGAGGAAGGTCGCTTCCGAGAGCGCCGCGGCCCAGGTGGCCATCGCGGCACCGACCACGCCCAGGCCGAGGCCGTAGAGGAAGGCCAGGTCGACCGCGAGGTTGATCCCGTTGGCGAGGAAGGCGGCGTGCATCGCCCGGCGGGAGTCGCCCTGGCCGTGGCGGGCTTCCCGCAGCACCACGTTGAAGAGGACGACCGGTGCCGTGGCGAGGCGGAAGAGGAAGTAGGTGGACACCTTGCCCGGATCGGTCTCGCCGCCGAGGAGGGCGAGGTGGGGGACCACCGCGTGGCCGAGGGCGAAGGTGAGCAGGCCGAGCGCGGGCGCGAGCAGAAGGCCCGCCCCCACGGCGTTCGCGGCGGCGCGCGCGTCGCCGGCGCCGAGCGCGGAGGCGATCCGCACCTTGAGCAGGCGGAAGATGCCGGTCGAGAAGGCGATGAGTGCGATCGCCGCCGTCCCGCCGACGCCGACCGCGGCGAGCTCGTTCGGTCCGAGATGGCCGACCAGGAGGGTGTCGACCATCGTCATCGCCCCGAACGAGAGCATCGAGATCGCGATGGGGCCGGAGAGTCCGGCCACCTCGCGCAGTTGCCGGCGGGGGATGCGGACTGCCTCGACGGGAAGGTGGGCGCGCGGAGTGCGTGTCCGTGAAGCCACGCCGGTTCAACGAGGTGCGCCCACGAAAATTCCTACGGCGTGATGCGCTCCATCATGCGCGGGAAGGGAATCGTCTCGCGGACGTGGTGCAGGCCGCAGATCCACGCGACCGTCCGCTCGAGGCCGAGGCCGAAACCGGCGTGCGGCACCGTGCCCCAGCGGCGCAGGTCGAGGTACCACTCGTAGTTCTCGCGGGGGAGGCCGTGCTCTTCGATCCGCTGCACGAGGGTGTCGAAGTCGTCCTCGCGCTGCCCGCCGCCGATGATCTCGCCGTAGCCCTCCGGCGCGAGCACGTCAAGCCCGAGGGCGAGGCGCGCGTCGCGCGGATCCCGCTTGAAGTAGAACGCTTTGATCTGGGCGGGGTAGCGGTGGACGATGACGGGTCGGTCGTAACGCGAGGCGAGGAGCGTCTCCTCGTCGCCGCCGAAGTCCTCGCCCCACGGAGTTTGGTTGCCCAGCTCGTGGAGGATCTTCAGCGCCTCGTCGTAGGTGATCCGCGGGAAGGGCTTCTTCACCGTCTCGAGCTTGGAGACGTCGCGCTCGAGCACGCGCTCGAGATCCTTGGCGTGGCGGTCGAGGACGCGCTCCACGATGTGGACGATGAAGTCCTCGGCGAGGTCCATCGCCTCGTCGAGCTCCATGTAGGCCACCTCGGGCTCCACCATCCAGAACTCGGTGAGGTGGCGGCGCGTCTTGGACTTCTCGGCGCGGAAGGTGGGGCCGAAGGTGTAGATCTTGCCGAACGCCATCGCGGCCGCCTCGCCGTAGAGCTGGCCGGTCTGGGCGAGGTAGGCCTTGCCGAGATCGAAGTAGGGGACCTCGAAGAGCGTGGTCGTCCCCTCGGCGGCGGACGGCGTGAGGATGGGGGTGTCGACCAGGCGGAAGCCGCGATCGTCGAAGAAGTCGCGGATGGCCTTCACGATCGTGTGGCGCACCGCCATGATCACCCGCTGCCGGTTGGAGCGCAGCCAGAGGTGGCGGTGGTCCATGAGGAAGGCCACGCCGTGCTCCTTGCGACCGATCGGGTAGTCGGGCGCGGCGCGGGAGACGACCTCCATCCCCTTGACCGCGATCTCGTAGCCGATCGGCGAGCGCGCGTCGGCGCGCACCGTGCCCCGCACCTTGATGGCGGACTCCTGGGGCAGGTGGTCGGCCGTCTCGAAGACGTCCTCGGGCACGTCGCCCTTGAACATCACGCACTGGATGACGCCGGTGCCGTCGCGCACCTGCAAGAAGTGGAGCTTGCCGGAGGAGCGCTTGCCGTCCAGCCAGCCCCGCAGCTCCACGTCCTGGCCCTCGTACCGGGCGATCTCCTCGATCCACGCTCTGGGAAAGCTCATCTCGACTCCCCGCATCCGGCCCGGCACCGACCCGCGTCGTCCGCTCGATCGCGGATGGGGCCGACCGCGGGGCTCGTTCTTATGTGGGCGGGCGACGGTTGGCAAGGACCGGCGTATTGCGGGACGGCGCCAAGCCGCGTAGAGAAGGGCCTTTCCGCGACCCACGTCGGGTGGACCTGAGTTCGGGAGAGACGATGAACGAGCGGTACGAGCCGGCGGCGATCGAGACGAA
>DATGOH010000228.1:0-7361 GCA_035306165.1 Ferdinandcohnia sp. | reverse complement strand
ACGATCTGCACGAAGGCCCGCTGGTGGGGCACCACCATCCCCCAGCGTGCCTTTCGCCTCCTCGCCGGTGAAGACGCCCTCTCCACCTACAACTTCCGCCCCGGCGCGACCCTTCTGCACCACTTCTGCCGGCTCTGCGGGGTCCGGGTGATGATCACCGGATACGTCGAAGAACTGGGTGGCGACATCGTCACCCTGCAGGTGGCGACGCTGGACGACGTGGAGCCGGCCGAGTTGCTCGAGGCGCCAATCAGCTACCTCGACGGCAAGAACGACGCCTGGTGGAATCCCCCGGCCGAATTCCGCCACCTCTGAGCCCCGCGTCCTCCGCCCCCGCGTTGCGCGCGGGGAAAACGGGTACGAAAAAGCCCCCTGCCGGGGTGGCAGGGGGCCGAGAGAGGAAGAGAAACCGCTTTCCGATCAGAAGTTGCGGTTGAACTTCTTCATCAGGTCGCCGAGGCGGGCGCGGCCGATGTCGGCGTCCTGCGAGCGCATGTACTCGCGGTAGTCGGCGTCGCCGAGGAGCACGGCCTTGGCGGAGAGCGCGATCTTCCGGTCGACGGTGTTGATGTCGATGATCTTCACCTCGATCTCGTCGCCCTCGCTGACCACGTCGGAGGGCTTCTCCACGCGCTCCTCACGCAGCTCGGACACGTGGACCAGGCCCTCGATGCCCTCCTCGATCTCGACGAAGGCGCCGAAGTCGGTGAGCTTGGTCACCTTGCCCTTCACCACGGTGCCGACGGGCAGCCGCTCCGCCAGGGTGTCCCAGGGATCCTGCTGGAGCTGCTTGATGCCGAGGCTGAAGCGCTCGTTCTCGACGTCGATGTTGAGCACCACGGCCTCGACGATGTCGCCCTTCTTGTAGATCTCGCCGGGGTGCTTGATTCGCTGCGTCCACGAGATGTCGGAAACGTGGACGAGGCCGTCGATGCCATCCTCGACACCCACGAAGATGCCGAAGTCGGTGACGTTGCGGACCTGGCCGCGGATGATCGAGCCGATCGGATACTTGTCCTCGAGCAGCGTCCAGGGGTTGGGCTCGATCTGCTTCATGCCGAGCGCGATGCGCTTGGCCTTGGGATCGATGTCGAGCACCACCGCCTCGACCTCGTCGCCGACCTCCAGGATCTTGTTCGGGTGCTTGACCCGCTTGGTCCAGGACATCTCGGAGACGTGGATGAGGCCCTCGACGCCCTGCTCGATCTCCACGAAGGCGCCGTAGTCGGTGAGCGAGACCACCTTGCCCTTGACCCGCGTGCCGACGGGGTACTTCTCGTCGGCCCGGTGCCAGGGATCCTCCTGGATCTGCTTGAGGCCGAGCGAGACGCGCTCGGACTCGGGGTCGAACTTGAGGACGACCACCTCGGTCTCGTCACCCACGTTGAAGAGCTCGCTGGGATGACCGACGCGGCCCCACGACATGTCGGTGATGTGGAGCAGGCCGTCGATGCCGCCGAGGTCGATGAAGGCGCCGTAGTCGGTGAGGTTCTTGACCACGCCCTTGAGGACCGCGCCCTCCTGCAGCTTCTCGAGGGTCTCCTTCTTGAGCTCCTCGCGCTGCTTCTCGAGCAGGACGCGGCGGGAGAGGACGATGTTGCCGCGGCGCTTGTTGAACTTGATGACCTTGAAGTCGAACTCCTGGCCGATGAACTGGTCCAGGTTGCGAACCGGACGGATGTCGACCTGGGAGCCGGGGAGGAAGGCCTTGACGCCGATGTCCACCGAGAGGCCGCCCTTGACGCGACCGACGATGGTGCCCCGGACGATCTCGTCCCGCTCGCAGGCGGCGGAGATCTCGTCCCAGACCCGCATCTTGTCGGCCTTCTCCTTGGAGAGGACGACCATGCCGTTCTCGTTCTCGCGGGCCTCGACGAGGACCTCGACCTCGTCACCGACCTGGACGTTGACCTCGCCCTTGGCGTTCGTGAACTCCGAGATCGGGATCTGCCCCTCGGACTTGAAGCCGACGTCGACGATCACGAAGTCCTTGCTGACCTGAACGACGGTGCCTTTGACGATCTCGCCCTCCTTCAGGACGCCGTCGCCGCCACGCTCCTTGAGCGAGGCTTCGAGGAGTTCCGCGAAGTTCTCTCCGCGGGTTTCGACCGGTGTTTCCATGCTCATGAAAGAGGCTTCTTCCTATTTCTGCGCGATGCGCGAACTGGTTCCCCTGGTTCAGTGCATACGACGGCCGCACGGGGAGCGATGCAGGCGTCGGAGTTCCCGTTGACAAATCTGGATCGTGGGCTCGTGCAAGGGAACGCGGACGCTAGTCGCATGATTCCCTCCTGTCAAGGGGCCAGCGCCGGGAACCACGCGAACCCCTCGAAAGGCCGTCGTACAGCCCTCCGGACGCCGTCTAGGCGTTCCGGCGGGTGGGGGTGAAGGACGGCGTGTGGTAGACCTTCCGCGCCTCGCCCTGGGCGAAGGTGCCGATCCGATCCGCCACTTCGTCGATCACCTCGTCCGGGGTGGACGCCCCGGCGGAGATGCCCACCTTCTCCACCCCCTCGAACCACTCGGGACGCAGCTCGTCGGCCCGCTCCACGTGGTGGACCCGGCCGGGCGGGAGAATCTCGGCGCCGATCTCGGCCAGGTGGCGGGTGTTGGCGCTCATCCGGCCGCCAACCACGACCAGGACCTCCACCTTCCGGCACAGCTCCCGCACTTCGGTCTGCCGCTCGCCCGTGTCGTAGCAGATCGTGTTGATCGCCCGCACCTCGCGAAAGCGCACCGAGGCCTCGGCCACCACCTTGCGGAAGTGGGCGTTGTCGTTGGTGGTCTGGGAGATGACCGCCACCTTCTTCACGCCGGGGAGTTCGGGGAGGCCGTCGCCGGCGCGGACGATGGTGTACGGGCCCTCCGCGTAGGAGGCCACACCTTTGATCTCGGCGTGGTTGGCGTCGCCCACGATGATGAGGTGGTAGCCCTCGCGCGTGAGGCGCTGGGCCATGACCTGGGGGAACTTCACGTAGGGGCAGGTGCCGTCGATCACCTCCAGGCCGCGCTCCTTGGCGAGGTTTTGCTGGGGGATGACGGCGCCGTGGGTGCGGATCACGAGGGTGGTGCCGTCGGGCACGTCCTCCACGCGGTCGAAGACGCGCACGCCCCGGGACTCGAACTTCTGGATGGTCTGCGGGTTGTGGATCACCGGCCCGAGGGTGGCGACCCGGGGGCGCCCCTCGTCGATCGTTTCGAGGACCTTGTTGACGGTCCGGCGAACGCCCCAGCAAAAGCCCGCCGTCCGGGCGATGGTGATCTCCATCCGTGCACCTCCGTGGGCGCTCCTAATCCCCTTGGCCGCGCATTGCAATGCGCTCGCGAACCAGATCGACGATTTCGCCCACGACCTCCTCGATGCTCCGGCCGGTGGAATCCACCACCACCGCGTCCTCGGCCGGCCGCAGCGGGGCCAGCGCCCGCTCCGTGTCGCTGCGGTCGCGGCGGATCTGGTCGGCCAGCACGTCCTCGTAGGCCACCTTCTCGCCCCGCGCCTCGAGCTCCACGTGGCGCCGTCGCGCCCTCTGCTCCACCGAAGCGGTGAGGAAGATCTTGGCGTCGGCGTCCGGGAAGACGACGGTGCCGATGTCGCGTCCCTCGAGCACCGCGCCGCGGGGCGCGGCGAGGCCGAGGTCGCGCTGCAGGCGCAACAGCCCCTGCCGCACCGCGGGCACGGTGGAGACGCGCGAGGCGCCCAAGGACATCTCCGGCGTGCGGATGGCCAGGGAGACGTCCTCGCCGTCCAGGTAGACCTTGTCCTCCTCCAGGCGGAGATCGATCGCCTCGAGGAGGCGGGCCAGACCCGGCTCGTCCTCGTAGGCGATGCCGGCGCGATGGGCCGCGAGGGCGACGGCGCGGTAGAGCGCGCCGGTGTCGATCATCGTGAAGCCCAGCCGACGGGCGACTTCGCGGCTGACCGTGCTCTTGCCGGCGCCGGCCGGCCCGTCGATGGCCAAGAGGAAGGGTCGCGAGGGAGGCTCCGTCATGCCGACAGCACCCTGCGCAGCGCGCCGAGCAGCTTCTCGTTCTCCTCCTCGGTGCCGGTGTTGATCCGGGCGGAGGTGGGGAAGCCGTTGGCGATCATCGGCCGGACGATCACGCCCTCGCGCAAGAGCGCCTCGAAGATCGGGCCGACGGGGCGATGGAAGTCCACGAGGTAGAAGTTCGCCTGCGACGGCGTGAAGGATAGGCCGAGCGCGGGAAGCTCCTTGCCGAGCAGGGCCAGGCCCTTGCGGTTGAGCTCCGCCGTCTTGCGCACGTGCTCCTGGTCCTGCAGCGCCGCCCGCGCCGCGATCTGCGCGATGGCGGAGACGTTGAACGGCGCCCGGGTGCGGTTGACGTACTCCACGATCTCCGGGCGCGCGATGCCGTAGCCCACCCGCAGCCCCGCGAGGCCGTACGCCTTCGAGAAGGTCCGAAGGACGATCAGGTTGGGGAAGCGCTTCCGCAGCGCGAGCGCGTTCGGATAGTCCGGCGCCACCACGTACTCGTAGTAGGCCTCGTCCAGCACCACCAGGGTGCGCTCCGGGAGCCGCTCGATGAAGCGGACCACCGCCTCCTCGGTCTGGTAGCTGCCGGTGGGATTGTCCGGGTTGGCGATGAAGACCAGGCGCGTGCGGGCGTTCACCGCCTCCGCCATGGCCTCGAGGTCGTAGTGCCGATCCTTCATCGGCACCTCGACGAAGCGCCGGCCCACCGCCTGGGCGGAGATCTTGTAGATGGGGAAGGTGTTGGCGGAGAGGAGGATCTCGTCGTCGCCGTGCACGAAGGTCCGGATGATCAGCTCGATGAGCTCGTTGGAGCCGTTGCCGAAGACGAGCTCCTCGGGCCGTACGTCGAGGAAGGCGGCGAGCTCGTTGCGCAGGTAGAAGGCCGAGGCATCCGGGTAGAGGTTCATCTCCCCCAGGCGGCTGCGCATCGCTTCCAGGGCCTTGGGCGAGGGGCCGAGGGGATTTTCGTTGGACGCGAGCTTGACGATGTTCTGGACGCCGTACTCCCGCTCGGTTTCCTCGATCGGCTTACCGGGGACGTAGGGGGCGAGATTCTCGATGAAGGACGGGACGAGGGAATTCATCTCGACTCCTGACCGCTGGGGGGACAACGCGCGCTACCGGGATTCCTCGAAGACGCCCATCGCGCGGAACTTCTCGTAGCGGCTCGCGACGAGCTGCTCGGGCGAGAGCGCCTCGAGCTCGGCGAGGTGGCGCCGAAGCGCCGCGCCGAGGTTCTCCGCCGTCTTCTCCGGATCGCGGTGGGCGCCGCCGGGCGCCTCCTCGATCACCTCGTCGACGATGCCGAAGCCCTTCAGATCGCCGGCGGTGAGCTTGAGCGCGTCCGCGGCGCGCTCCGCCTTCGAGGCGTCGCGGTAGAGGATGGACGAGCACGCCTCCGGGCTGATCACCGAGTACACCGCGTACTGGAGCATCAGCACCCGGTTGCCCACGCCGATCGCGAGCGCGCCGCCCGAGCCGCCCTCGCCGATCACCGTGGAGATCACGGGCACCTCGAGCCGCGCCATCACCTCGAGGTTGAAGGCGATGGCCTCGGCCTGCCCGCGCTCCTCGGCGCCGATACCGGGATAGGCACCGGGCGTGTCGATGAAGGTGAAGATGGGGCGACGGAAGCGGTTCGCGAGCTCCATCAGCCGCAAGGCCTTGCGGTAGCCCTCCGGCCGCGGCATCCCGAAGTTGCGGAGCATGTTCTCCTTGGTCGTCCGCCCCTTCTGGTGCCCGACCACCAAGACCGGCTCGCCGTCGAAGCGAGCGAAGCCCGCGACGATGGCGGGATCCTCGCCCGCCCGCCGGTCGCCGTGCAGCTCCACGAAGTCCGTGAAGAGCGCCTGGACGTAATCCAGGGTGTACGGCCGCCGCGGGTGCCGCGAGAGCTGGACCATCTGCCAGCGGCTGAGGTCCTTGAAGATCTCCTGCTGGAGCTTCTGGGCGCGGCGCTCGAGCTTGGCGAGCTCGGTGCCCAGGCCGGTCTGGCCCGACTCGGCGAGCTGGCGCAGATCCGCGATCCGGCTCTCCAACTCCAGGAGAGGCTTCTCGAAATCGAGCGCGAACTGGCTCATGCCTGGGCCATCTAACATCCGAGGCGCGCAGAGTAAACGACGCGCTGCGCCCCGCCCCGCCCGTTAGGGGGCGCGACCCGCCGTCTCGCCTGGAAAATCGCGGGCTTGGCGGATCTCCTCGGCCACGGCGTCGGGATCGGGGGGCCAGGGGAGCCACCGCACGTCCATCTTGCGGAACCAGGTGAGCTGCCGCTTCGCGTAGTGGCGCTGGGCCTGTTGGATGCGGGCGATCGCCTCCGCCTCCCCCATCTTCCCCTCCAGCACCTCCAGCGCCTCGGCGTAGCCGATGACCTTGCGCAGATGGGCCCGCGCGGCCGGTTCCTTCGCCAGCCGCCGGGTCTCCTCGAAGAGCCCGGCCTCCACCATCTTCACCGCGCGCTCGTCGACGCGGCGGTAGAGCTCCGCCCGCGGCGGGGTCACGCCGAGGACGAGGGCGCGGTAGCGGGCCTTCTGCACGTGGGCGCGGTGGTGCTCGCTGATGGGCTTGCCCGTGAGCTCGTAGACCTCGAGGGCCCGGACCAGGCGCACGAGATCGCCCGGCGGGATGCGGGCCGCCGCCTCGGGATCGACCTCCTCGAGGCGCCGGTGCAACGCCGGGCCGCCCAGCGCCTCGAGGCGGGCGCGAAGCGCCTCGTCCTTGGGCGGCGCCTCGACGATGCCGAAAAGGAGCGCGCGCAGATACAAGCCCGTCCCGCCCACCACCAACGGGAGCTTGCCGCGCGCGCGGACGCCGGCGATCGCGGCGTCGGCGATCTCGATGTAGCGCGCCACGGAGAAGTCCTCGCCGATGGCGGCCACGTCGACGAGGTGGTGGGCAACCTCGGCGCGCTCTTCGGGCGTGGGCTTGGCGGTGCCCACGTCCATGCCCCGGTAGACCGCCTGCGAATCGCAGGAGATCACCTCCAGGGGGATCCGCCGCGCGAGTTCGAGGGCGAGCGCGGTCTTCCCGGACGCCGTGGGGCCGACGACGGCGGCGAGAAAGCCCCCTACCTCCGCTTCCAAACCTCCTCCACCAGCGCGTCCAGGGCGATCTCCTCCTCCTCCCCGGTCTCCATCCGCTTGAGCTTGACCCGCCCGGTCTCGAGCTCCGCGCCGCCGATGACGACCGCGAAGCGCGCACCGCGCTTGTCCGCCCGGGCGAGCTGCCGCGCGAGCTTGCCGCCTCGCAGATCCATCTCCGTGCGGATGCCCCGCGCCCGCGCCGCGCGGGCGAGCGCCTGCGCCCGCTCCCGGCCGGCCTCGTCGAGGAAAGCGAGGAAGAGGTCCGTCGAGGGAGCGGGCACGCCGC
>DATGOH010000227.1:0-2337 GCA_035306165.1 Ferdinandcohnia sp. | reverse complement strand
CCAGCGCTCACCGCGCCGCGCGTAGGGGATGAGGGAGGGAGGCATCCGCAGGACGCCTTCGGGGAGGAAGCGGACGTGCACGCCCGCCACCGGCGCCACCTCCATGCGGCAGGTGCGCTGGTGCAAGAGGAGACGGTCGCCGTGCCGCTCGACGCAGGCGAGGTGGAAGCTCTCCGTCCGGGTCTCGAGCAGGCCGAGGATGGGGAGCTTGCGGTGTCCGATCAGGATTTGGTGACCGGCCCAGAGTTCGTCGGCGCCGGCCCGGGCGGGTACGGACGAGAAGAGGATGAGAAGGAGCGGCCACCCGCGTAGGCGATGCATCCCGTCAACTAAGTGACGGAAGGGGAGGGGTGCCGCGGGGCGGGTACCATCCGCGGCGGCCCGGCCGGGGATTGGGGGGCGCGAAGCCCCCGCAACGCGTCATCCGCTCCAGTCGAGGTCGGGAAGGCGCTCGCGCAGCCGTTCGCGCAGCCCCTTGACGAGCTTCGCCTCGATCTGCCGCGCGCGCTCGCGGCTGATGCCGAAGGCGTCGCCGATCTCCTGGAGGGTGAGCGGTTCGTCGGCGGTCAGCCGCTTCTCGAAGATGAAGCGCTCCCTCTCGTCGAGGGTCTCGGCGAAGGCCTCCATCTCCTCGCGCAGCGCCGCCTTGATCTGCTCCTCGCCGAGCACGTCGTCGGGACGCCGGCTGGGCGCGGGGAGGATCTCGCCGATGCTGCGGTCGCCGTCCTCGGTCACCGGCGCGTCGATCCACACCTCGTCGCCCGCCAGGCGGCGGTCCATCTCCACCACGTCCTCCTCGGACACGCCGAGGCGCTCGGCCAAGAGCTTCGGCCCCACCACGAAGCCCTCCGCCGCGAGCTTTGCCTGCTCCTTGCGGAGATTGAAGAAGAGCTTCCGTTGGGCCTCGGTGGTGCCGAGCTTCACCATCCTCCAGTTGTCCATGATGAAGCGGAGGATGTAGGCGCGGATCCACCAGGAGGCGTAGGTGGAGAGCTTGACGCCCTTGAAGGGATCGTACTTGCGCACAGCGTGCATCAGGCCGACGTTCCCCTCCTGAATCAGGTCGAGGATGTTGAAGGCCGCGCGACGGTACTCGTAGGCGATCTTCACGACCAGCCGGAGGTTCGCGGTCACCAGGCGGTAGGCGGCTTCCAGATCGCCGGTGGTGGCGTAGCGGACCGCGAGTTCGTGCTCTTCCTCCCGGCTGAGCACGGGGTGGCGCGATACCTCGGCCATGTAACGGGCGAGCGGATCGGTCCGGGAGAGGGCGGTCGTCGGCTCCTCCTCCGCGAGGACGAGAGCGGTCTCCTCCTCGATCGGAAGGTCGGCCTCGGCGTCGACGAGGAGTTCCTCTTCCGGTACGGGGTCGTTCTTCGATGGGCCGCTCACCTGCCGGATCCCTCGCGATTGCACCTGCAAAGGGGTCTCTGATATAGGCCAGGCAACCCGGGCGCAAGCGTCCCCATGTTCCGAGGCGCAATGGACGAGACCACGAGGGCTGCCGACGCCGCGCAGCCGACCACCAGCGATTATCTCTCCGAAGTCTCCTTCTCCGACCTGCCCCTCTCCGAGCCGATGCTGCGCGCGATCGAGGCGAGGGGCTACCGCCATCCCACCCCCGTCCAGGCCCGCGCCATCCCCGAGGTCCTCGCGGGGCGGGATCTGATCGTCCGCTCGAAGACGGGGACCGGGAAGACGGCCGCCTTCTCCATCCCGATCCTCGAGCGACTTCCGAAGGGCACCCGCAAGCCCCTCGCGCTCGTGCTCTGTCCGACGCGCGAGCTCGCGCTGCAGGTGGCCCAGGAGATGGAGGCGCTCGCGCAGGGACAAGACCTGCGGGTGGCCGCCATCTACGGCGGCGCCTCCATGAGCGAGCAGATCCGCGCCCTGGAAGGCGGCGCCGAGATCGTGGTGGGCACGCCGGGTCGCGTCTTCGATCACATCCGTCGGCGCACCCTCGATCTTCGCGAGGCGCAGATCGCGGTGCTGGACGAGGCCGACGAGATGCTCTCGATGGGCTTTTACGAGGAGGTGACCCGCATCCTCGATCGGCTCCCGCCGACGCGGCAGACCCTCCTCTTCTCGGCGACCCTCTCGCCGGACATCGAGCGGCTGGTCGCCCGCTACCTGCGCGATCCCAAGACCCTGCTCCTGTCCGGCGACGACTACACGGTCGAGGGCATCGAGCACGTCTATTACGAGGTGGTCGAGGGCTATCCGAAGCCGCGCAACCTCCTCTACCTGCTCGAACTCGAGAATCCGGAGTCGGCGATCATCTTCGCCAATACGCGCGACGACGTCTCCCTGATCCACGCCGTCCTCGAGCGCAACGGCTAC
>DATGOH010000226.1:0-6871 GCA_035306165.1 Ferdinandcohnia sp. | reverse complement strand
TCCGATCGATCCAGGCGAGGGCACGAGGAGAAGACGATGGAGCTCCAGATCGCGGTCGATGAGCTGAGCCGTGCGCTCTACCGCTCGCAGGGCATCGCCGAGAAGAAGTCGACCCTTCCTCTTCTCTCCCACGTCCTCCTCGAGGCGAAGGACGGCAAGCTCACCGTCACCGCCTTCGACCTCGAGATCGGCCTGGTCAGCGAGCACCGCGCCGAGGTGAGCAAGGAAGGCCGGATCGCCGTCTCCGCGCGCCGCCTCTTCGACATCGTCCGCATGCTCCCCGAGCCCACCGCGGTGCTCCGCCTCAAGCCCAACAATTATCTGGAGATCACCTGCGGCAGCTCCCGCTTCCGCATCGTCGGCGCCGATCCGGAGGACTACCCGCGCCTGCCGATCTCCGACGTTCCCTTCGTCGCCATCCAGCCCAAGCTCCTCCTGGAGATGCTGGAGCTGACCTCCATCGCGGTCTCCACGGACGAGACCCGCCTCAACCTCAACGGCGTCTTCTTCCAGCCGGTGGAGGGCGGGCTTCGCCTCGTGGCGACCGACGGCCACCGCCTCTCGATGGCGGAGCGGAAGATGGAAGGGAGGTTCGACGTCGGCCGCGGCGTCATCCTCCCCCGCAAGGGCGTTGCCGAACTGCGCAAGCTCCTCGGCGAGGGCGAGGCGGAGAGCGCGGAGCTCGGCCTGGGCGAGCGCATCTGCGTCTTCCGCCGCCCGGGCCTGACCTTCGTCATGCAGCTCGTCGCGGGTCAGTTCCCGGAGTACGAGAAGGTCATCCCCGAGCGCCACCCCAACCCGCTGGTGCTGCGGCGCGTGGGCTTTCTGGACACGCTCAAGCGCGTCTCTCTCCTTTCGCAGGATCAGATGCACACCGTGAAGCTCGAGGTGGGCGACGGCGTGCTCAAGGTCACCAGCCAGAGCCCGGAGCTCGGCGAGGCCTACGAGGAGATCCCCGTGGAGACGCGGCTCGAGCCGCTGCGGGTCGGCTTCAACGCGCGCTACCTCATCGACGTGCTCGGCGTCATGGACGCCGAAGAGGTGCGCTTCGAGCTCAGCGACGAGCTCTCTCCCGGCGTCATCCGGCCGCTCGAAGACGACAGCTACACGGCGGTGGTGATGCCGGTGCGCATCTGAGCGGGCGTGCGCCTCCTCCGCCTCCGCATCCGCGACTTCCGCAACATCGGAGCGGCCGAGATCGAGCCGAGCCCGCGCGCCACGGTCGTCTACGGACCGAACGGCCACGGCAAGACCAACCTCCTCGAGGCCATCTACCTGCTCGCCACGCTCCGGCCCCTGCGCACGACGCGCTACGCGGACCTCGTGCGCTTCGGCGCCGAGGCCTCGGACGTCGAGGGTGAATGGGAAGTCGCCGGCGTCCACCGGACCATCGCCGTCGGCGTGCGCGAAGGTCGGCGCGTCGCCCGCCTGGACGGAAAGCCCGTCCGCGACCTGGAAAGCTACTTCGGCGGCATCACGGTGGTGGCGTTCACCCCGGACGACCTGCAGGTGGTCAAGGGAGGGCCCGAGCTTCGCAGGCGCCACCTCGACCGCGCCGTTTTCAATCGCTTCCCGGCCTTTTTGGCCGAGACCCGCACCTGGACGCGGGCGCTGAAGGCGCGCAACCGGCTGCTGCGGGAGGAAGCGCCCGCCGCGATGATCGAAGCCTTCGACGCGCCGCTCGCGCAGGCCGGGGCGCGGCTCGTGGTACGCCGGCGCACGCTCCTTTCCGAGCTCGAGCCTCGCTTTCGCGAGGTGCTCTCGTCGCTCTCTCGCGGACGGCTCGACGGAAGGCTGCGCTACCGCAGCGAGTGGGCGCCGGCGAAGGCGGAGGAAGCCGAGCTGCGCGACGCCCTCCACGGGGCGCTTCGCGAGCGCCTGGAGCGGGATCGCGCGCTCGGCTACACGGGCGTCGGGCCGCACGCCGACCGCCTGGACTTCGTTCTCGAGGGAAGGGCGGCGCGCAGCTTCGCCTCGCAGGGCCAGCAGCGCACCCTGGTGCTGGGGTGGAAGATCGCCGAGATCGAAAACCTCCGCGCTCACCTCGGGTATCAGCCCCTCCTGCTGCTCGACGACGTCTCCTCGGAACTCGACCCGGAGCGCAACCGCCAGCTCCTCGACTACCTCGAGGCCTTCGACGGCCAGGTCGTCCTCACCACGACCGATCCGGGGCCGCTTTGGAGGCGCGAATCCGAGCGGACGCGCTACCTGGCGGTGCGGGAGGGCGCCTTCTTCCCCGCCGTGCCGGAGGAGGGGAGAACGGCCCCCGGAAACGGCCAAAAAACCGAATGATTTTCCGCTCTTGGGCGTTGACAAAAGGCTTGTGACCCCGCCGATCGGCGTGGTATCCATGGGAGCTTCCACCTCTCGGGCTCCCACCGACTCGGCGAAGCGAGGAAGACCTTGACCGACGCAACCAAGGAAACGGCCGCCGCTGCGATCGACGAGGCCCAGACCCCGGGGGACGACGGCTACTCCGCCGCCTCGATCACCGTCCTCGAGGGCCTGGAAGCGGTCCGCAAGCGGCCCGGCATGTACATCGGACCCCCGGACGAGACGGGCATGCACCACATCGTCTGGGAGGTGGTCGACAACTCCGTCGACGAGGCGCTCGCCGGCTACTGCAAGCGGATCGACGTGGTGATCCACCCGGACAACTCGATCACGGTGGCCGACGACGGCCGCGGGATCCCCACCGACATCCATCCCACGGAGGGGCGTCCCACGCCGGAGGTCGTTCTCACCGTCCTGCACGCCGGCGGCAAGTTCGACAACTCCTCGTACCAGGTTTCGGGCGGTCTGCACGGCGTGGGCGTGTCCTGCACCAACGCGCTCTCCGAGTATCTCGAGCTCGAGATCGCGCGCCACGGCAAGCTGCACAGGCAGCGCTACGCGCGCGGCGTGCCGCAGACGCCGCTCGAAGTGGTGGGGGAGGTGAAGCGCACCGGCACCAAGATGCGCTTCAAGCCGGACCCCGAGATCTTCGGCGATCGGCAGTTCAACTTCGAAACGCTGGCGCAGAGGCTGCGCGAGCTCGCCTTTCTCAACGCGGGTCTGCGCATCACCCTGCTCGACGAGCGCACCGGCAAGAGCCACGACTTCCACTACGAGGGCGGCATCGCCTCCTTCGTGGAGCACCTCGCCCGCAACAAGCAGGCTCTCTTCGACAAGCCCATCCACGTCTACAGCGAGACCGAGGTGGAGGGCCGGAAGGTGGTCGTGGAGGTCGCCCTCCAGTACGTCGACACCTACGACGAACTCGTCTTCAGCTTCGCGAACAACATCAACAACCGGGAGGGCGGATCCCACCTCATGGGCTTCCGCTCCGCGCTGACCCGCAGCATCAACTCCTACGCCCAGCGCAACGCTCTCTGGAAGGACTTGAAGGAGAGCCCCGCCGGCGAGGACGCGCGCGAAGGCCTGGTGGCGGTGATCAGCGTCAAGCTGCCCAACCCGCAGTTCGACTCGCAAACCAAGGGCAAGCTGATCAATCCCGAGATCCGCGGCGTCGTCGAGGGCGTGCTCAACGACAAGCTCGGGCAGTACTTCGAGGAGAATCCGGCGGTTGCGCGTCGGATCGCCGCCAAGGTGGGCGACGCGGCGCGGGCGCGGATCGCCGCGCGGCGGGCCCGCGAGGTGGTGCGCCGCAAGGGCGCGCTCGATTCGGCCTCGCTCCCCGGCAAGCTCGCCGACTGCCAGGAGAGGGATCCGGCCAAGAGCGAGCTCTACATCGTCGAGGGCGATTCGGCAGGTGGCTCCGCGAAGCAGGGTCGCGATCGCCGGACCCAGGCCATCCTCCCGCTCAAGGGCAAGATCCTCAACGTGGAGAAGGCCCGCTTCGACCGCATGATCAGCTCCCAGGAGGTGGTGACGCTGATCACGGCCTTGGGCACGGGCATCGGTCGCGAGGATTACAACCCGGACAAGGTCCGGTACCACCGGATCATCCTCATGACCGACGCGGACGTGGACGGCTCCCACATCCGCACGCTCCTTCTGACCTTCTTCTACCGGCAGATGCCGGAGCTCATCGAGCGCGGCTACCTCTACATCGCCCAGCCGCCGCTCTATCGCGTCGCCAAGGGGAAGACGGAGATCTACCTCAAGGACGATCGCGAGCTGGAGGAGTTCCTCCTCGACGCCGGCGTCGGAGCCGCCAAGCTCGAGGCGGCGGGCGGCGGCTTCATCGAGGGCGAGGCGCTCGAGGCCCTCTGCCGCGCGGTGCTCGACTACCAGGCGGCCCTTTCCCGCATCGAGCGCCGGCGCGATCCCCGCGTCGTGGACGCGCTCGTCCAGGCGAGCGGCTTGGGTCCGGAAGCGCTGCGCGACGAGGCGCGGATCCGCGAAGGGGTCGAGCGCATGCGCGCGTGGCTGGAGCGCACGCATCCGGACGCGCTCCCGCTCGAGACGACCCTCGAAGACGACGAGGAGAACGCCTGCAAACGCGTCGTCCTCCGTTCCGGCGCCTCGGGGCTTTCGCGCGAGACCGTGGTCGATCATGCCTTCCTCACCGGCGCGGAGCTTTCGGAGCTTCGGCGTCTGGCCGAGGCCTTCGTCGCGGCGGGGCCGGGCCCGTACCGGCTCCATCTGGGCGGCGTCGTCCAGGAGATCGAGGCCATCCAGGCCATCGAGACGGCGATCACCCGCGAGGCGGCCCGCGGCTACACCATCCAGCGCTACAAGGGTCTGGGCGAGATGAACCCGGAGCAGCTCTGGAAGACCACCATGGATCCGGCGAACCGGTCCTTGCTGCAGGTCCGCATCCAGGATGCCGTGGAGGCCGACCAGATCTTCACCATCCTCATGGGCGACGCCGTGGAGCCCCGTCGGGAGTTCATCGAGGCCCACGCCCTCGAGGCCCGCAACCTCGACATCTGAGGGCCGACCGCCTTTGGGCGCGGACATCGCCGGGGGCTGTGGTATGGTAGCCCCCGCTTCGTGATGCGGTGTCGTCTAATGGCAGGACGGGAGACTTTGAATCTCTTGGTGATGGTTCGAATCCATCCACCGCAACCAGGGGCCCGGGGAGGCATGCACACTCCACCGGGCCCTTCTCTTTGTGGAGGAGCCGGGAGGTAGGACCATGATCCGGAAGCTGGTCGTGGTGGCGATGGGGAAGGCGCCCAGGGGCCTCCTCGAGGCGGCCGGCGCCAAGGCCAGCCAGGCCTTCGCACTCGAGCCCGTCTTCGGCGTCGGGCTCGCGGATCCCACCTACGCCTACAACCCGCAGCGCGGCCAGTACCACGCGGCGGCCATCCTTCGGAAGCTGACGAAGGTACGCAAGGACGACGAGATCGTCCTCGGCGTGGGGACGTTCTCCCTCTTCGATCCCGACGAAGAAACCCTGATCGTAGACGGCGACCGCGACGCCCGCACCGCGGTGCTGGGGAGCGCCTACGTCGACGGCGGCCGGCCGGAGCGCCTCCTCGATCGCGTGGCCCACGCCGCCGTCGTCGGCGTCGGAAAAGCCCTCGGCCTTCGGGAGTGCCACGATCCGCGCTGCGCGATGGCTTCGATCAGCCATCCCTCGAACCTGGACAAGCGCACGGGCCGCCTCTGCGCGATGTGCGAGGTGAATTTCGCCAAGGGCGACAAAGCCTGGGCCCGGTAGGCCGGCGCGGCGGGCGGGGCGTTCGTCCATCGGATGTCGGGCCGATGCGATAAGCTCGGTCCGATGTTCCGGATTCCGCCGCCCACCGGAAGGCCCCGCCGCGCCCTTCCCTCGCTCGATCGGCCCTTCGTGGCCATCGACTTCGAAACGGCCGACACCTTGCCTGACAGCGCCTGCGCCGTCGCCCTGGTGCGGGTGGAGGAGGGGGAGATCCGCGACCGCTACTACACGCTGATCCGCCCGCCGCGGCCGCAGATGCTCTTCACCCACATCCACGGCCTGCGCTGGGAGGACGTCGAGAGCGCACCCCGCTTCCCGGAGATCTGGCCGGAGATGGAAGCCTTCATGCAGGGCGCGGCCTTCCTCGCCGCCCACAACGCGCAGTTCGACCGCCGCGTGCTGCGCGCCTGCTGCGAGGCCGCGGGCCTGAAGGCGCCGCCCCTCGACTTCGTCTGCACCGTGGCGCTTGCGCGCAAGACCTGGAAGCTCTTTCCCACCCGCCTTCCGGACGTCTGCCGCCACCTCGACATCCCCCTGAATCACCACCAGGCCCTCTCGGACGCCGAGGCCTGCGCGCGCATCGTCATCGCCGCCGGCCGCCGGGAATGAACAAGGCCGCTCCGAAGAGCGGCCCCGCACGCGCGTCCCCCGGGGGGTCAGGCCTCGTCGCTCGCCGCCTTCTGCGGCGCGTCCGCGACGATCGGCAGTTTGAGCGAGGAGGCGACGATCTCCGCCACGTCCTTCACCTCCACGCCCTCGACGCCGATCTCGTTGAGGCCGTCGCGGAGCATGGTGATGCAGAAGGGGCAGTTGGCCGCGATGGTCTTGGCACCCGTGGCGACCGCCTCCTGCACGCGGTTCTGGTTGATCCGCGAGCCGAGCGTCTCCTCCATCCACATGCGGCCGCCGCCGGCGCCGCAGCAGAAGCTCTGCCGCTGGTTTCGACCCATCTCCACGAGCCGAAGCCCCGGCACGGCCTCGAGCGCTTTGCGCGGCGCGCGGTACTCGCCGTTGTGCCGGCCGAGATAGCAGGCGTCGTGGTAGGTGACGAGCTCGTCGAAGGCGGCGTCGAGCTGGATCCGCTCGTCCCGCAACAGCTCTTCGATGAGCTGGGTGTGGTGCAGCACCTCGATCTTCGCGCCGAACTGCGGGTACTCGTTCTTGAGCACATTGAAGCAGTGGGGGCACTGCGTGAAGATCTTCTTGACGTTGTACTCCTTGAAGGTGGCGACGTTCTGCTCGGCGAGCATCTGGAAGAGG
>DATGOH010000225.1:0-14358 GCA_035306165.1 Ferdinandcohnia sp. | reverse complement strand
GAACTACTGCAAAATCGTCCGAACGAATCCGTTGCCGACGAAGTCCAACCAGTCCCCGCCCACGGCGAACCAGCTCGTCCAGGAGGTGAAGAAGTTTGCCCCGGACGGCGGCACACCGATCGGCGCCGCCCTCGAAGATGCCCTCGCGCACCTGAGCGACGTGCGGAAGGCGGACACCTCCGCGCACTGCCGGCCGTACGCCGTGGTGCTCCTCACCGACGGTCAGCCCGACTGCCCCGGCTCGGAGCCGACGGGCAATGCGACCAAGGCTCGGGAGGCGGTCGAAGCGCTGCGCGCGGCGGACATCCCGACCTACGTGGTGGGCTTTGGCGCCGACGCCAACACGACCATCCTCGACGACTTGGCGCGGCGGGGCGGTACCGCGCGGACCCAGACGGGCTGGTGCCTTCGCGGCGCGAACGGGGCGTGCAGCGAGGGGAGGGCGCTGTACGCGAACGACGCCCACCAGCTCCTCGAGGTGCTCAAGGTGACCTTCGAGGAGATCAAGCGGGGCCAGTACACCGTGGCGCCGCCGATGGTCGGCACCGTCCCGCAGTCGAAGAGCGAGTACGACCGCGTCTCCAACAACTTCATGGTGTACACGGCCTTCGAGGTCCCCGACTACAAGGGTCGCATCTTCGGGATTCGTCTCTTCGAGGAAGAGGCGGACGAGCCCGGGGTCTGGAAGTTCACCGATCTCTCGAAGACCAACGAGAAGTTCTCGCTCACGAATTGCGGCTCGAAGGACAACCCCTGCGTCTTCGAGGCGGGCTCGATGCTGCAGAAGCGGACCGCACCGCGAAAGATCCTCTTCTCGACCCCGGCCGAGGTGGACGACGCGGACAACCAGCTCGTCCTGACGATGGGAGACGTCATCGCCCCCTCGAACACATCGGAATGGCGATCCGCCATGCGCCTGCTCGCGAGGACCATCGTCGCGGAGGATTCGCCGCTCCGGACCGGGGTGGAGGCGCTCGGCGAGCTCGAGCGCACCTTCCTCGAGGAGATGGCGAGCGGGGAGAGCGAGGACGGGGCGCAGTGGCGCGGGCAGGTGGCCTCGTGGATCGAAGGGAGCGGTCGTCCGTGGAAGCTCGGCGACATGTACCACTCCGCCGTCGCCATCGTGACCACGCCGCCCTACACCTACCGCGGCTACGGCTATCCGGTCTTCAAGGGGAACTACCGCGATCGTCCGGCCATGGTCTACGTCGGCGCCAACGACGGCCAGATCCATGCCTTCTTCGCTTCGGACGATCACTTCCCGGAGAAGGAAGGCGAGCCGCGCTGGCGCGCCGGCGAGGAGGCCTGGTCCTACGTGCCCTTCAACATGTTCGCCAAGGTCACGGCGGCGGCGCTCAAGGGCGAGACCCGGGTGTGGTCCCAGGATCTCTCCTGCCGCGTCGACGACGTGGTGGCCTACCCCACGGCCACGGGCGAGGGCACCATCGACTGCGATCTCGATCCGGAGCACGAGGATCGCGGTACCTGTGGCTGGCGTACGGTGCTCATCTGCGGCCAGGGCTGGGGCGGCTCCTGGTACGTGGCCATCGACATCACCGATCCCTTCGAGCCTCGACCGATGTGGGAGGCGACGCACTTCGGCAACGGCAGCTACGGCCTCGGCCGCACCTGGGCCGTGCCGAGCGTCGGCCCGATCAACCTCGAGGTGGAAAAGGACGGCAAGAAGATCGGCGTTCCCACCTGGGTGGCCATCTACGGCAGCGGCTACAACACGGGGATGCTCGACTACGACGGCAACCACTCCGCCGCCTACCGCTACCTGAACATGCCCTTCGCCGGTCCCTACCCGGAGCACGGCGCCGGCATCCAGGGGGAGAAGAAGGGCGGCGAGAAGGGCATCGAGACCTCCTTCGTCTTCGTCCAGGACGTCGTCACGGGCAAGTACCTCAAGGTCTTCCCCGTGGCGAAGCAGTACGGCATCACGGCGGACATCCCCCTCGTCGGCACCTACGACCGCTTCCACGTCAACGTGGGCTATTTCGGCGGTTGGGAAGGCGGGAAGATGGGACGCCTCTTCATGCCCGTCGGGGAGAACGGCCTCACGAAGCCGGATCTGTGGGGCATCTGCCCCGAGATCCTGGCGTTCTCGCAGTCCAAGCCGCTGACCTCGCGGCCCTCGGCGTACAGCGATCCGTACAAGCCGAACGAGATCTTCCTCTTCGTGGGCTCGGGCCTCGACCCCGGCAGCGATCCGGACCAGCAGTCGAACCAGGGCAAGATGTGGGAGTTCCAGGCCTTCCGCTTCGAGGACTTCGGCGGCGCCCAGTGCCCCAAGATCAACAACCCCAACATCTGCACCAAGGACGAGGCCCTGAAGAACATCTTCAACGACGGCGGCCGCCTCATCGCCCCGCCCACGCTGGCGGTGCAGCGCGACCAGAGCAAGTGGCTCACCTTCACCACCTGGAAGCCGGAGAAGAGCAAGGGCTGCGGCGACGGAACCGCCTTCCTCTACTGCCTCGACGTCACCGCCGGTGAGAGCTGCACCGCGTGCGGCAATCTCGACAGCGACGAGGAGGACCCGCAGATCCGCGTCGAGGTCGGCAGCCACAAATCCCAGACGCCGGTCGTGGCCGACGGCCGCATCATCGTGATCGGCGACGAGGGCGTGCCGACGCCCTTCGAGGTGACGGACGGTTCGGGCAACAGCACCGCCCAGCCCAACCAGAACGCGCCGAAGGCCATGATCCTCTCGTGGCGGGAGATCTTCTGATGCCGCGCGCCCTTGCGGCCCTGCTCCTGCTCTGCCTCGCGCTCGCCGGCTGCAAGGGGAATCGGGCGGAGGATCGCGCCGCGCTCGGGATCGAGCTCGGGCGGAAGGGCGATCTGGGCGGTGCCCTGCGCGCTTTCGACGAGGCGCTCGCGGCCGATCCGAACAACCTCAAGGCCCTCTACAACAGCGGCCTCGCCCTCCTCGGCCTGGGCCGGGGCGAGGCCGCCGCCGAGCGCTTCGAGCGCTTCCTCGCCCTGCGGCCGGAGGACGCAAAGGGCCACTTCCACCTCGCCCGCGCGCGCCTGCGCGAGCACCGCCGGGAGGAGGCCGTGCGCGCGCTGCAGCGCGCGGTGGAGCTGGGCTTTTCCGATTGGTGGGAGTGGTCCGCCGCCGGCGATCTCGAAGCCGGTCTGGGCGGCGACTTCCGCTTCGTGCAGCTCGGCCTGGTGGTGGCGCAGCGCGCGGGCATCCCCGCCGCCGATCCGCGGCCGGGCCAGGGCTACGTCAACCGCCCCATGCCCCATGCGAACTTGCCCGGCCAGCCGAAGCGCCGCTGCGTCGCCGGGGATGGCCAGGAGGTGGCCTGTGCGGAATGAGCGGGTGCTGATCTTCGGCGCCACCCGCGGCGTCGGCCTCGAACTCGCCCGCCTCTTGCGCGCGCGGGGCGCCGAGGTCGTCGCGATGGCGCGGCCCGAAAGCGACGTCGAGCCGCTGCGGGCGCTCGGCGTCCGGCTGGTGGAGGGCGATGCGCTCTCGGCGGCGGACGTCGCCGCCGCCTTCGAGGCTCTCGGGAGCGGCGGCCGGGTGGTGAGCACCCTCGGCACCGCTTTCGGGCAGCCGCCCGTGGTCGATCGAGAGGGCAACGTCCGGGTGATCGAGGAGGCCGAGCGACATGGCGTGGAGCGCTTCGTCCTCGTCACCTCGCTCGGCTGCGGCGAAACCCGCCCCCACATGGCCGAGCGGGTGGCCGCCGTCCTCGGCCCCATCGTGGACGCCAAGACGGAGGCCGAGGAGCGCCTCGCGCGGTCGTCGTTGGCGTGGACCATCGTGCGTCCCGGCGGCCTGCGCTCCGACCCGGCCACCGGCCGCGGCGTGCTCACCGAGGATCCGACCATCCACGGCTTCGTCCACCGGGCCGACGTCGCCGAGCTCGTCGCCCGCGTCCTCGGCGACCCCGCCACCGTGGGCAAGAAGCTCGCCGCCGTCGACGCCGCCCTCGCCCACGGCCCCAACCCCCTCGATCCCTTCCCCCTCCTACCCCTCGACTGAAGTACCGGAGAGGCGAATCGCGACCCGGCGCCAGGGCTACCGCAGGGGAGGGCGGGGGAGAATGGGATCGGGCGTGGCTGTGGCCTCGAGGGGAGGGACGTCGCGTCCTTCCCCGAAGTCGAGCACCCAAAAGGTTTCGGGATCGATTCCGGCCTCCGCGATCGCCTCGTGCAGGCGCTCGACGGGTTCGTCCTGCCCCTCGTCCGAGAGGCGGAAGGTGCCGAAGTGGATGGCGACGCTCCTCCCCGCGCCGAGCACCCGGTGGGCTTGTACCGCTTCGGCGGGCGAAATGTGGACCGGTGACATGAACCACTCGGGCGCGAAGGCGCCGATGGGGAGGAGGGCGAGGCGGGGCGGGCCGAAGCGCGCGCGGATCTGCTCGAAATGCGGGCCGTAGCCGGTGTCGCCGGCGAAGTAGACGTAGCCCGCCGAGCCCTCGATCACGAAGCCGGCCCAGAGCGTGGCGTCGGAGTCGGTCATCCCGCGGTTCGAGAAGTGCTGCGCCGGCACGGCGGTGATGCGCACGCCGTTGCGAAGCTGCACCGACTGCCACCAGTCGAGATCCCCGGCGTTGGCGATCCCATTCGCTTGGAGGAAGCGCGCGTTGCCGAGCCCCGCCACGAAGCGAGGGGCGAAGCTGCGCCCGAGGCGGCGGAGGGTCGGCAGGTCCATGTGGTCGTAGTGGTTGTGGCTGATGACCACCGCATCGATGGGCGGGAGGTCCTCGAAGCGGATCCCCGGCGGCCGCACCCGCTTGGGGCCCGCGAAGGCGACGGGGCTCACCCGTTCCGACCAGACCGGGTCGGTGAGCACGTTGACCCCGTCGAGCTGCACCAGGACGGTCGCGTGGTTGACGAAAGTCACGCGCAGCTCGCCCGGGCCGACGCGTTCGGGAGGAGGGGGCCCGGGGGGTGCGTCGGTCCATGCGCGCCAGGGTCGGGGGGTTCGGCCGAGCGTCCAGCGGAGGAAGGCGCCGAAGCCGTGCGGGCGTACTCCGCCCTGGTTGACGAAGCGCTCGCCGTCGAAGTGGTCGCTCTTCGGTCCGCGGTACCTGGGGGCGCTGAACATGGTGCACGCCGCCAAGGGCAGGGCGAGCATCAGCACCGCAAGGAGCCGGCACGCTCGCCGAACGGGGCTGGTCGCGTCCATGGAGAGGATACCTACCAGACCGGTGGGGTGCCGCGTGGCCGGCAAAAAAAAAGAAGCGCCGACCGACCGGTCGGCGCCTCGATGGTTGCGGGGGCAGGATTTGAACCTGCGACCTTCGGGTTATGAGCCCGACGAGCTACCTGGCTGCTCCACCCCGCGGCAACCGCGTTGATGGGGGCCTTCTACGAAATGGCCCTCGCCGAGTCAAACGAAAAATGTGCGCGGATTCTTCCCCGTGGATCTCGGCGGGCGCGCGCCGTCGCTCAAGCGTTCGAGTAGTCGACCAGCTCGACCGAGCGGGGCGCGAGGCGGAACTCGAACCGGTTCACGAAGCCTTCGGCATCGCCGCCCACCTGCAGCGGCAGCTTCTCCCGCGAGCGCACCTCGACCTCCTGCACCAAGAAGTCGTGCAGCTTGGGATGGGTGAAAGTGCCGTTCCAGACGGCGCCGAGATGGGCGATCGCGGTCAGCGCGGGCACGTTGGCGATGCGGAGCTGCATCGTGCCGGGGACCTGCCCGGCGTAGGGGAACATGCGCAGACCGTAGCCGTAGAAGGGTACGGTGGAGGCGGCGCACATCTGCGCCGGGCCGCGGTAGAGGAGTTCGCCCGGCCGGATCTCGCGCACCGGGCGGCCGTCCGGTCCGAGCAGGACCGCGGTCCCGCGGCCGTTGACCACCTCGATCTCGGGGTTCTTCCGGCGCCGCAGGTAGGCGGGGAGGGTGCGCGAGGCCACGGCGAGCACGTAGCCCGGCGCGCCCGTGCCGAGGCGCTTGAGTAGGCCGTCGCCCATGCGGCGCTTGAGGGCCATGTAGTCGTTGAGCACCGCGGCATCGAGGCCGACGCCGGCGAAGGGCGTCGCCCGCCCGTTGGAAAGCAGGAGATCGATGCGGCGCACGCTGGGCACCTGCCCGGCGCGGGCCCGGAGCACGTCGTCCACGATGCCCACGCCCGGGGCGGCGCCGACCATGCCGGCGAGCGCATTGCCCGTGCCGAGGCGCAGCACGCCGAAGCGGGGGAGCGGCTCGCTGGGGTCGCGCAGGAAGTTCAGGATCTCGGTGACGAAGGAGACGAAGGTGCCGTCGCCCCCGCCGGTGAAGACCGTGCGGTAGCGGCGGTCGACCACCTCGCGCGCGATCGCGCGGGCCTCCGCGGTCGAGCGGGAGAGGAAGAGATCGTCGGCCGGGACGACGTGGCGGAGAACCTCGTGCACGCGGCGCGAGACCCGCTTGGCGTTGGCGTTGAGGAGGACGGCGACCGAGTTGCCCAAAGGTGCAGCAGCAGCGGAAGCGATCATCCAACGGCTCCCCGGGGCGCCAGGCCCCGCCGCGCGGCTGGGAAGCTCATGTCGCAGTGCGCCATCCCAGCCGGGGTGGGCGTGGCTTTCATGCATTCGCTGTGCCACCGATTGGGCCCATTCGGAAAATGTCCTGAAAAATCTGCACCTTGGGCGTGCTTCGCGCCCGCTCCCCCGCCTCCCGGAGCGTCCGGAGGCGCGCCCCATCTGGGAAAAGAAGGTGGCACTGCGCACTGCGTTACGCACCCTCTCCCACGCGGGGATCGCACCGGGTGGTTAGATTGGGCAACGATAGGAAAACCGAAGCTATTTCCATGGGTTGCGGTCCTTCTCGGGGCCGTGCCCCGCGGGCGGAGGCGTCGCCGTGGGCAAGGTGATCGGCATCGACCTGGGAACCACCAACTCCGTGGTGGCGGTGATGGAGGGGAAGAGCCCGGTGGTCATCGCCAACCAGGAGGGCGCGCGGGTGACGCCCTCGGTGGTCGCCTACACCGAGCGGGGCGAGCGCCTGGTCGGCCAGCTCGCCAAGCGGCAGGCGATCACCAATCCCGCGCACACCATCTTCTCCATCAAGCGCTTCATGGGGCGGCGCTTCGACGAGGTGCAGGAGGAGTCCAAGCTCGTCCCCTACCACGTGGTGCCCGGGCCCCACGGCGACGCGCGCATCGAGGTCTTCGACAAGAAGCTCTCCCCGCCGGAGGTGGCGGCGGAGATCCTCCGCAAGCTCCGCCAGGCCGCGGAGACCTACCTGGGCGAGCCCGTGCGCGAGGCGGTGATCACCGTCCCGGCCTACTTCAACGACGCCCAGCGCCAGGCGACCAAGGACGCCGGCCAGATCGCCGGGCTCGAGGTGAAGCGGATCGTCAACGAGCCCACCGCGGCGGCGCTCGCCTACGGTCTCGACAAGAAGAAGGACGAGAAGATCGCGGTGTACGACTTCGGCGGCGGCACCTTCGACATCTCCATCCTCGAGGTGGGGGAGAGCGTGGTCGAGGTGCTCGCCACCAGCGGCGACACGCATCTCGGCGGTGACGACTTCGACCAGCGGATCATGGACTGGTTGATCGAGGAGTTCCGCGCCGAGACGGGGATCGACGTCTCCGGCGATCGCATGGTGCTGCAGCGCCTGAAGGAGGCGGCCGAGCGCGCGAAGATCGAGCTTTCCTCGACCACGGAGACCGAGATCAACCTGCCCTTCCTGACTGCGGACCAGACCGGCCCCAAGCACCTGGTCCGCAAGTTGAGCCGCGCGCGGCTCGAGCGGCTCGTGGAGGATCTCGTCCAGCGCTCGATGGGGCCGGTGGAGACGTGCTTGCGGGACGCAGGGCTCACGCCGAACGACATCGACGAAGTGATCCTGGTGGGCGGGTCCACGCGCATGCCCCGCATCCAGGAGGTGGTGCGCAATTACTTCGGCAAGGAGCCCAACCGCTCGGTCAACCCGGACGAGGTGGTGGCGATCGGCGCCGCCGTCCAGGCCGCCGTCCTCTCGGGCGAGGTCAAGGACCTGCTCCTGCTCGACGTGACGCCGCTCTCCTTGGGGGTGGAGACCCTCGGCGGCGTGATGACCCGACTCATCGAGCGCAACACGACCATCCCCACCCGGCGCACGGAGATCTTCTCCACCGCCGCGGACAACCAGACCTCGGTGGAGATCCACGTGCTGCAGGGCGAGCGCGAGATGGCGCGCGACAATCGCACCCTCGGGCGCTTCCACCTCGAGGGGATCCCGCCCGCGCCGCGCGGCGTGCCCCAGATCGAGGTCACCTTCGACATCGACGCCAACGGCATCCTCCACGTCAGTGCCAAGGACCGCGGCACGGGACGGGAGCAGCGGATCACCATCACCGAGAGCTCCGGCCTGCCCCGGGAGGAGGTCGAGCGGATGGTCGCGGACGCCCGGGCGCACGAGGAGGAGGACCGGCGCCGTCGCGAGGAGGTGGAGGAGCGCAACCGCGCCGACGCCCTCTCCTACCAGGCGGAGAAGCTTCTGCGGGAAAACGAATCCAAGCTCACGGAAGGCACGCGGCAGGCGTTGCGCGATGCCGTGGCGAAGGTACAGGGTGCGCGCGACGGCGCGATCGAGACTCTGCGCCAGGCGGTGCGCGACCTGGAGGCGGCGAGCCACCGCGCCGCGGAGGAGCTCTACCGCGCCGCGGGTCCGACGCCTCCTCCCGACGGCTCCGGGTCGGGCGCACCGGGCGGCGGCGAGGACGTGATCGACGCCGAGTATCGGCGCACCGACACCTGAACGGGGCGTCGGGCGCCGTCCGTGGACGGGGCGGAATCGAGCGCACATCATGGGGGGCGTGAGCGCCGTCGCCCTCCTCGCCGTCCTCCTCGCCGCGGCGACCCTGCAGAACGAGGGCGCCGGCGTGGATCCGCTCGAGCCCGCGACCGCGGGCGAGGCGCCGCGTATCGGCAAGGTGTCGATCGAGGGCAACCACAGCCTCCCCAACCGCCGCATCCTCGGCGGTCTCGCCACCCGCCCGAGCGACCGCTTTCTCTTCCTCGGCGAGGTCCGCACCCTCGACCCCGGCCAGCTCACCGAGGATCTGCGCCGCATCGAGGCCTTCTACCGCGACGAGGGCTTCTTCTCCGCCCGGGCCGACGTCCGGGTCGAGCCGATGGCGGCGGGGAGGGTGCACGTCCTGTTCCGCGTGGACGAGGGGCCACCCACCATCCTCGGCGCGGTGCTCGTGGAGGGCCTCGACGCGCTGCCCGCCGACGTGCGGCGGCGCGTGCTCTCCGGAAACCCGCTGCGCGCCGGGATGCGCTGGACCGAGAGCGCTCACCAGGCGTTCAAGCGCCAACTCGAAGAGCGCCTCGATGCCGAGGGCTACGCCACCGCCGAGGTCGAAGCGCGCGTGGAAGTGGAGCGCGAGCGCGGCGAGGCGAACGCCATTTTCGTGGTTCGGCCGGGGCCGCGCTACCGGATCGGGCGCATCCACGTGGTCGGCAATCTCATGGTGCCCGACCGCCGCATCCGCGCGGCGGTCCACCGGGTGGTGCGCGAGGGCGATCGCTACGATCCGGAGCGCCTCCGAGAGGCGCAGGCGGAGGTCTTCGATCTCGGCGTCTTCTCCAGCGTCGCCGTCCGCCTCGGTCGGCCGGATCCGGAATCGGCCACCGTTTTGGTGATGGTGACGGTGCGGGAGGCGGACTTTCTGCGGCTGCGGCTCGGTGGCGGCGCCGGCATCGAGCAGAGCTACCAACAGATCCGCCTGCTCGCCGACTTCGCCCACCTCGACCTCTTCGGCGGCCTGCAACACCTGGAGTTTCGCAACGAGGTCGCCTACCGCTTCATCTTCGGCTCCGCCGAGGCGGAGTCGGGCATCGCGGCCGTCTCGGCGTTGCGCTTCACCCAGCCCGACGTCATCGGCAACCAGGTGGACCTGGCCGCGGGCCTCACCTACGAGCGCCAGCTCACCCTCTCCTTCGTCTCCCAGTCGATCCGCGCCAGCCTCGGCGCGCCCGTCCGCCTCCGGCGCTGGCTCTACCTGGTGCCGAGCTACAACCTGCAGCGCTACTTCGACGTCCGCACCTTCACCTCGCCGGTCGCCACCGGTCGCCCGCTGCCGCCCGTGAACTGTCCCGGGGGCTGCACCTTCTCGTACCTGGAGCAGCGCCTGGTGGTGGACCGCCGCTCCGACGTGCTCGAACCGCGCTCGGGGGCCTTTTTCGCGCTCGGCTTGCAGCAGGGCGGCGAGGTCCTCGGCGGCGATTTCGACTGGCTCCGCATCGTCCCCGAGGTGCGGGGCTATCTACCGCTCGGACCATCGTGGGTGCTCGCGCTGCGCCTCGAGGTGGGCATCCTCCAACCGCTGATGTCGGAGAGCGAATGCCGCGCGATGGCGCCCACCGCCTACGACGTGGAGACGCGCTGCTCGCCGATCGTGGTGCGCTTCTTCGGGGGTGGCGCCGCGGGCTTCCGCGGCGTCGGTGCGACCCGGCTCTCCCCGCAGCAGGCGGTGGTGGTGGGGAGGGGCGAGGACCGCGAGACGGTCTTCGTACCGCTGGGGGGCAACTCCTCCCTGCTCGGGACCGGCGAGCTGCGCTGGTACCTCTCGCCGACCTGGGCCGTGGTCTTCTACGCCGACGTGGGCAACGTCGCCGCCGGCTCGACCGAGGCCTTCGAACTCGACGAGCTCCTGCTCGCGGTGGGCTCGGGCGCGCGGTTGCGCACGCCGGTCGGACCCGTCCGGGTCGACCTCAGCTATCGACCGCTGCATCGCCACGTCCGCGTCATCGGATCCGACCAGGTGGTCGAAAAAAACTTCATCGACTGGTTCGCCGTCTTCGTTTCCATCGGCGAGGCGTTCTGAATGCGAAGGCGGTGGGCCGTCGTCCTCCTGTGTATCCTTTCCATCCCCTGGAATGTCTTCCTTTTTCTCTTTTCGCCCTGGGGCGGCGATCGGCTGGCCGGCGCGGCCGAGGTGGTCCTCGCCGCGCTCTTTCGCGGACGCATCCATCTCGCCGGCATCCGTCTGAACGGGCCCGGGCGGATCGAGATCGGGCCGGCGCTCCTCGTCGATCCCCACGGCGTGCCCGCGGCTTCGGTCGATGCGATCCGGGTGCGCTTCTCGGCGCTCGATCTGCTGCGCGGCCGCATCGAGGTGGAGGAGTTTTGCGTCGAACGCCCCCTCGTCTGGATCGACGGGGAGGATCCGGAGGGTGGATTGGGCGCCGTCTTCCTCCCGCGCACGCCCCCGCCGCCGCGTGCCGGCGCCGCGGCCGAGCCGCCCCGCGCGCCCCTTCCCATCCGCCTGCACGCGCTGCGCCTGGAAAACGGGACCTTCCTGCTCGCGCCTCGCGTGGGCGAACGGCAGGTGTGGGTGCAAAGGATCGACGTCTTCGCGGAGGGGGCGTGGCGCGACGCCTCCGCCCGCATCGCGCTCGCCTTGCACGCCGACGCCCGCCTCCCCGTGCATGCCCCGCTCGATCTCTTCCTGCGCGCCGAACTCTCGGGCTGGGACCTCTGGCTGCACGCCCTCTCCGTGACCCTCGGCGAGACCGAGGTCTTCGCCTCGGGAAAGGGAGACATCCACGCGCTCGAGGGGGACGTCCGCATCGAGGGGAGCGTCGGCCGGGCGGAAGCGGCGCCTTTCGGTGTCTCTCTTTCCGGACCGGTTCCGTTCGCAGGGCGCTTCCACCTCGCCCGCCGAAGCCGCGGCGAGCTGCGCATCGAGCCCCGCGGGGGAGGGCGGCTCGATCTCACCGTGCAGAGCGAAGACTTCCTCCGCTACCGGGGCCACTTCGTCTTGCGGCACTTCGACCCCTCGGCCGTGCTCCGCGACGCACCGCGCCTCGTCCTCGGCGGCCGGGGAAGCGTCGAGGCCACGCTGGTCCCGGGCCCGCCCACGGCGCGCCTGTCTTTCGATCTCGATCGCGGCGCCACCGCGGGGCCGGGCAACGTGCGCCTGCGCCTGCGCGGCGAGGAGCTCGAGGTGGAGTCTTTCGACTTCGCGTTTCCCGGCGCGCGCGCGCGGGCCGAAGGCAAGGTGCGGCCCGACGCGCTCGACCTCCGCCTCCGCCTGGACGTCGCCGATCTCGCCGCTGCACTCGCGCCCTTGCGCGGCCTCGTCGAGCTGCCACCGCTGCGCGGTCGGGGCCGCGCGGATCTCGCCCTGCGCGGCGTGCTCCCGGATCTCGCCGTCCGTGTGGAGGGTCGCTTCCCGCAGCTCGCGGTGGGCGAACTCCTCCTGAGCGATCTGCTGGTCGAGGGCGCGGGGCGGCTCGTCCCGCCGCGGGGTACGCTCGATGCGCGGGCCGGCGCGCTCCGCCTGCGCGGGCTCGCCCTGGATCGCCTCCGCCTGCACGCCCGCCGGGGCGAGGACGGCGTCCTGCGCTTCGGCCTCCGCGCCGACGAGGGGGAGGAGCGCGACGCGGTCATCGCACGCGGCCGGCTGCATCCGCACGGCCGGAGGATCGGCGCGAAGCTGGAGGCCGCCGCCAGCGGCCTCGGCGCACTCTGGCTCGACGCCGATCTTCCCGCCGGCATGCCGCGGGCCGCGGCCCCCCTGCATCTGGACCTCCGCATCGATCCCCTCGACCTCGGCCGCCTCGGCGCACGGCTCGAGCGCCCCCTTCCCCCCGGCATCCTGCGCGGCCGCATCGCGATCGCGGGGCGGGCGCGCAGCCCGCGGGCCGAGGCGCACCTCTTCGCCGCGCAGCTGAGGCCCCTCGCGGGCGGCCCCGCCGTCGACGCCGAGCTGCATCTCGGTCTGGAGGAGGGCGAGGCCGAGGCCCGGGCGCAGGCCTGGCGCCTGGACGGCATGCGCCTGCTCGCCTTCGAAGCCCGCGCACCGCTGGACGCCTGGCGCTCGTGGCACGACCCCGAGTCGGCGATCGCCGATCTCCTCTCCACCCCCGCGGCGCGCGGCGCGCTCGAGGTGCGCGGCGTCGACCTCGCCGCATGGGCGGCGCCCTTCCTCCCCGGCCTGCGCGGCGGTCTCGCCGCCGACGTGGAGGTGCGGGGCCCGCTGCGTTCGCCGCGCGGCGACGCCCGGATCGAGGTGGCGGCCGTTTGGCCGGAAAGCGGCGAGCGCGTCGATCTCCTCCTCGCCGCGCGCTCCACGGAGGAGGAGGTCGCCGTCGATCTGCTCGGCATCCTCTCCGGCCAGGAGCCGCTCCGCCTCGTGGCGCGCGCGGGCGCGCCGCTCGAACGGCTCGCCACCGCGCCGGCGCGCACGCCGCTCGAGGTGAGCTGGCACCTCCCGGCGCTCGACTTGGCCCGCCTGCGCTGGCTCCCGCCCGCGGCGGCGCCCACCGGCGGCCGGGAGCGCGAGCGACTCGCCGGCGTTGTCGCCACCCGCGGGACGCTGCGCGGCACCTTCGAGGCGCTCACGGGACGGGCGCTGCTGGACGCGCGTGCGCTCACCTACGGTGGCATCCCGCTCGGCGATCTCGGTTTGCGGCTGGAGTTGGAGCCCGCGCCGGACCTCCGCCTCTTCGCCATCGATCCGCGCGCCGGAACCCTCGAGGCGCGCCTCGCCCTCGAAGAGGGCGTCGCCTTCGGCCCCCGGGGGCTCGGTCGGCTTGCGGCGCTCCCGTGGGAGGTGGAGCTGCGCGCGGAGGCCTTCTCGCTCCGGCCGCTCTCGCTGCTTCCCCCCCTCGCCGCGGTCGACGGCGAACTCTTCGCCGAGCTCGCCGCCCGCGGGCGCATGGACGCCCGCTTCCCGGAGGGACGACTCGTCGTGCGCAACGGGGTGGTCCAACCGGTGGGCGGGCTCCGCTACGACCGCATCGAGCTGCGCGCCGACCTCGCGCCCGATCGCGTCGACGTCGCCCTGCTCGAGGCGCACGCGCGGAGCGGCCTCGCCGTCCTGCAGGGGGCAATCGTGGGCGCGCCGCGCGCTTTCGACTTCGATTTCCGCTTCCGCAGCCGCGAGCTCCCGGTGGGCGGTACGCAGGGGGAGGTGGCGCGGGTCACCACCCGCGGCGTCATCGAGGGCCGGTTCGCCGAGGCCCTCGAGGCGGATGTGCGCATCGAGGGCGCGCGGGTCGAGCTCGCCGGCCTCGGCGGGCGCCAGCTCCACGACCTCGCCCCGCCCGAGGACGTCGTGGTGCTCGAGGAGCGTCCCGAGGAAGGCCCGCGCACGCCGCCCCTTCCCGTGCGGCTCGCGCTCTCGTCCTCGGCGCCCATCGAGGTGCGCGGGCCCGACGTCAGCGTGGACGCAAAGGTGGGCCTTCGGCTGCGCGGCACCCCGGAGGGCGGACTCTCGGCCGACGGCGCGGTGGAAGCGGAGCGCGGTCGGGTCTCGCTCTTCGGTCGCGCCTTCGAGCTCGAGCCGAGCCGCGTGCTCTGGCGCGACGCACCGCTGTCGAACCCCGCGCTCGATCTGCGCGTGCGCTTCCAGACCACCGGCGCCACCGCGTGGATCGACCTCGGCGGGACCGCCTCCGACCCCA
>DATGOH010000224.1:0-6128 GCA_035306165.1 Ferdinandcohnia sp. | reverse complement strand
GACGTGAACAATCGCCGGGCTCTGAGCGTGCGGTGGACCGGCCACGAGCCCTCCAACGAGATCGCCGCCTTCGTCGGCCTGAACCGGGCGGGTAGCGTGGCGGAGGCGAAGAAGGCGCTCGAGCACTTCGAGGTCGGCGCCCAGAATTTCGTGCTCGCCGACGTGGACGGATCCATCGGCTGGTTCCCGCACGCCCGCGTTCCCAAGCGGCCTTGGGCGTCCTATTCGGAGGCGGATCCGGCCGGTTCGCTCCCGCCGTGGATGCCGCTCCCGGGCGACGGCAGCGCGGAGTGGGAGGGCTACCTCGACGCGTCGGAGCTGCCGAGCGCCTTCGATCCGCCGGCGGGCTTCGTCGCCACCGCCAACCAGGATCTGACGGGAGCGACGGAAGACGGTGATCCCACCGCCGGCGGGCCCTACCTGCAGGGCATGACCGCGCCTGGCGTGCGCATGGCGCGCATCCTGGAGCGGATCGAGGCGGGCGGGAACGAGCACACCGTCGAGACCATGCTCGCGCTCCAGCTCGACACGCATTCTCTGCTCGGGGAGTGGATCGTGCCGAAGCTCCTCGCGGCCGCGGAGGAGGCGGAGCTGTCGGCGGAGGCGGAGACGCTCCTCGGCGTCCTCGCGGAGTGGGACTACACCTGCCCGACGGGGCTCGCGACCAGCGATCCGAAGGGCGCTGCGCACGAGGACCCCGCGGTGCGCAAGGAGGCGCGCGGCTGCGCAGCCTTCCACTTCACCTTCAACCGGCTCCTCCGGGTGGCCTTGGAGAACCGCCAGCAGGCGGCGGGGATCGGCCCCGCCGGCTGGGACGCCAACCACCTCGTCCGTCCCCTCGCGATCGCCCTGCTGCGGCCGGAGGACCTCGTCCAGAGCCCGGAGGAATTCTGGACCCCGCTGGGCGCCGAGGCGCCGCGCACGGAGCGGGAGGCCCTGCTCGAAGCGATCGAGAAGGCGGCCGCGGAGATCGTCGGGCCGTGGGGGCGGGATCCCGAGGGCTGGCTGTGGGGCAAGGTGCACACGGTGACCTTCGCGAGCCAGCTGCCCATCCCCTCGTTGCACCACGGACCTTTCGCGGGGGCCGGCGGGCTTCTGACCGTGAACGTGGCGAACCCCTCCATCTCGCCCTCCGGCTCGTTCGCCTTCGGCCAGGGCGCCTCGCTCCGCATCGTCAACGAGCTCGGCGAGGACGGCATCACGACCTGGGTGCAGCTCCCCGGCGGCCGCGATCTGCACCGCACGAGCGCGTTCTTCGGCAATCTCGTGGAGCGGTGGCTGGCCGGCGAGCCGATTCGGATGCCCTTCACCCCGGAGGAGGTCGACGCGGCCGGGACCGGCGTCCTGCGCGTGGGCGATTGACGCGGGTGCCGTGGGGTCGCGCGGCGGTCGTCGCGCGGCCCCGGCGGGGAATGCCCGATGGCCCGGGGGCGGTTCGCGCCCCATGGTGAAGACGATGCAGAGCCCCTTCCGCCTGGTCAGTGAGTTCGAGCCCCGCGGCGACCAGCCCCAGGCCATCCGCGAGCTCGTGGAGGGCCTTGGGCGCGGCGAGAAGCACCAGGTGTTGCTCGGCGCCACCGGGACCGGAAAGACCTTCACCATCGCCAACGTCATCCAGGCGCACGGCCGGCCGACGCTGGTGATGGCGCACAACAAGACGCTCGCCGCGCAGCTCTACGGGGAACTCAAGAGCCTCTTCCCGGAGAACGCGGTTCACTTCTTCGTCTCGTACTACGACTACTACCAGCCCGAGGCCTACGTTCCGCAGACCGACACCTTCATCGAGAAGGACGCCCTCATCAACGACGAGATCGATCGGATGCGGCACGCGGCGACGCACGCGCTGCTCACCCGCGACGACGTGATCATCGTCGCATCGGTCTCCTGCATCTTCGGCATCGGTTCCGCCGAGGCCTACTACGGCATGCTCCAGAAGCTGGAGGTGGGGCTGGAGATCCCGCGGGACCGCGTGCTGCGGGCGCTGGTGGACATCCTCTACGAGCGAAACGACGTCGACTTCCACCGCGGCACCTTCCGCGTCCGCGGGGACGTGCTCGAGGTCTTCCCGCCCTACGAGGAAGACCGCGCCATCCGCATCGAGTTCTTCGGCGATACGATCGATTCGATCGCCGTCGTGGACCCTCTGCGCGGCAAGGTGCTGGAGAAGCTCGACAAGGTCGCGATCTTCCCCGGCTCGCACTACGTCACCGCGCCGGAGATGCGGCGGATCGCCATCGAGTCGATCCGCGACGAGCTCCGCGAGCGGCTGCAGGAGCTGCAGGCCCAGGGCAAGCTCCTCGAGGCCCAGCGCCTCGAGCAACGCACCATCTTCGACCTCGAGATGCTCGAGCAGATGGGCTTCTGCAGCGGCATCGAGAACTACTCGCGCCACCTCTCGGGCCGGAAGGCGGGCGAGCCGCCGCCCTGCCTCCTCGACTACTTCCCCAAAGACTTCCTCCTGGTGATCGACGAGAGCCACCAGACGGTGCCGCAGATCGCGGCGATGTACCGGGGCGATCGCTCGCGCAAAAAGACCCTCGTCGAGCACGGCTTCCGCCTTCCTTCGGCGCTGGACAACCGCCCGCTCCGCTTCGAGGAGTTCGAGAAGCTCGTCCACCAGGCGATCTACGTGTCCGCCACGCCGGGCGACTACGAGCTGGAGAAGGCCCAGGGCGTGGTGGTGGAGCAGATCATCCGGCCGACCGGCCTGCTCGATCCCGTGGTGGAGGTGCGGCCGGTCGCCTCGCAGGTGGACGATCTGCTCGCGGAGATCCGCAAGGTCACGGCGCGGGGCGAGCGCGTGCTCGTGACCACGCTCACCAAGCGGATGGCGGAGGATCTCACGGAGTACTACACCGACGTCGGCGTCCGCGTGCAGTACCTCCACTCGGACATCGACACCATCGAGCGCGTGCAGATCATCCGCGGGCTGCGGCAGGGCGATTTCGACGTCCTGATCGGCATCAACCTGCTGCGCGAGGGCCTCGACATCCCCGAGGTCTCCCTGGTCGCCATCTTCGACGCGGACAAAGAGGGCTTCCTCCGCTCCACCGTCTCGCTCATCCAGACCATCGGCCGCGCCGCACGCAACGTGAACGGGAAGGTGATCCTCTACGCGGATACGGTGACGCGGAGCATGCAGGCGGCCATCGACGAGACGAACCGCCGCCGCGCGAAGCAGGAGGCCTACAACCGGGAGCACGGGATCACGCCGGCCACCGTCCGCCGCGCGATCGACGAGCTGGCGCCGATGGTGGAGGGCGACTACTCCACCGTGCCGCTCGCGGCGGAGGAGGAGACCGCCTATCTCCCCCGGGAGACGCTGCACGCGCGCATCCAGGAGCTCACGCGGCAGATGCACGCGGCGGCGGAGGCGCTCGAGTTCGAGAAGGCCGCGGAGCTGCGCGATCGAATCCACGCTCTCCAGATGGCGGACCTCGGTCTCGAGACCAAGCCGCGGCGGGGTCGGATGCCCACCGGCGAGATGTCGCTGGCGCGGCGCAAGGCGGCGGCGCGGCGCCGGCGGTAGGCGGCGGTTGGCGCGGCTCGCCCGGGCGCGCTAGAAGGGGGACATGCGCATCCTCTCGGCCGCCTTCCTCCTCTCCCTGCTGTGGGCGTGTAGTTCGAGCCAGGTATCGTCCGTACCGGTCGATCCGGCGCGCGCCCGGCGGATGATGGACTGGGCGACGCGGATCGTGGAGGCGGGCCCGGCGGCGCAAGGTCATCCCTCCAAGGCGCGGGTGCAGGCCCTCATCCAAAGGGAGATCCGGAGCTTCGGCCTCGAGGTGCACCAGCATCCGTTCACCGTGGTGATGCCGGAGCTGGGGATGCGCTGGGATCTGGTCAACCTCCGCGTCTCGTTTCGCCCGGAGGCGAAACACCGCGTCCTGGTCGGCTGCCACTGGGACATCCGGCCGTGGGCGGACGAGGATCCGGATCCCGCACGGAGGAACCAGCCCTTCGACGGCGCCAACGACGGCGTCTCGGGGGTGGTGGTGCTCCTCGAACTCGCGCGCGAGCTCGCCGCCGCGCCGCCGCCCGAGGGGGTGGGCGTGGACATCGTCTTCTTCGACGGGGAGGAGGGGCCGAAGGATTCCCCCTACCACTACCTCGGATCCAAGGACCTGGCCGGGCATTGGGCGAAGACCGGCGTGGCGGAGCCGGCGCGGGGCCTGATCGTGGACATGGTGGGTCGCAAGGGCCTGCGGATCCGGCGCGAGGGCTTCTCGCAAAGGAGCGCCCGCGCGGTCCTCGACGAGGTCTTCGCCATCGCGCGCAAGCGGGGCGCGAGGCACTTCGAGGACGCGCCGGGCAAGCACGTCCTCGACGACCACATCGCCTTCTTGCAGCGGGGCATTCCGGTGGCGAACCTCATCGACATCGACGACCCGCACTGGCATACGCACGAGGACCGGCTGGAGCACCTGGACCCCGAGGCCATGGCGGAGGTGGCCGAGGTGGTGATCGCCTGGGTCCGCGCCCAGCGCGCGCCCGGAAGCTGAGGGGCCGGTCGCCGGTTGCACTTCTCGGCCCATCGCGCCGACGCGAGACCATGGACGCCCGCCTGAAAGAAAAGCTCGACGGCCTCCCCACCGCGCCCGGGGTCTACCTGATGAAGGACCGGGAGGGGAACGTCGTCTACGTGGGCAAGGCGGTGAACCTGCGAGCGCGGGTGCGCTCGTACTTCCAGCCCGGCACCTCGGACACGCGCTCCTTCGTCGCCACCCTCGACCGCATCCTCGGCGACATCGAGGTCATCCTCGTCGGAAGCGAGAAGGAGGCGCTCCTCCTCGAGAACACCCTCATCAAGCGGCACAAGCCGCGCTTCAACGTCCGGCTGCGCGACGACAAGTCCTACATTTGTCTGCGCTTGGACGAGCGGCATCCCTATCCGCGGTTGGAGGTGGTGCGCCGCATCCAGCAGGACGGCGCGCGCTACTTCGGCCCCTATTCGAGCGCCACCGCGATCCGCGAGACGCTGCGGATCGTCAACCGCTACTTCCAGCTCCGCACCTGCACCGACAAGGTGCTCGAACGACGGACGCGGCCCTGCCTGCTCTACCAGATCAAGCGCTGTCCGGCGCCCTGCGTCTTCGACGTGCCGCAGGAGGAATACCGGCGCAGCGTGCGCGAGGTGGTTCTCTTCTTGGAGGGGAAGGAGCCGGAACTCGTCGAGGGGCTGCGGGCGCGGATGCGGCAGGCGGCCGCGGAGCTGCGCTTCGAGGACGCCGCTCAGCTTCGCGATCAGATCCGCGCGATCGAGCGCAGCCTCGAGCGGCAGCGGATGGTGTTCTCGGATTTCGTCGACCAGGACGTCTTCGGCTACCACCGCGAGGGACCGCACCTCTCCATCGAGATCCTCTACGTCCGCGGGGGACGGCTGGTCTCGGCCCGCAGCTTCTTCTTCTCCGGGCAGGAGTTTCCGACCGCCGAGCTCCTCTCCTCCTTCGTCGACCAGTATTACGAGAGCGGCGCCGCGCTGCCCGACGAGGTCCTTCTGCCGCTGGATCTGGAGGACCGGGAGGCCAAGGAGAGCCGCCTCTCGGAGCGGCGGGGGCGGAAGGTGCGCTTCCGCGTGCCGGCGCGCGGCGAGAAACGCCATCTGGTGGAGATGGCGAACCGCAACGCCGAGCACGCGCTCGCGGAGGCCAAAAAGCGAGACAAGAGCAACTTCGAGCTCCTCGAGCGGTTGCAGCGAAAACTCGAGCTCGCCCGCCTGCCGCGGCGCATCGAGTGTTTCGACATCTCGCATTTCCAGGGTGCGCTCGTGGTCGCCAGCCAGGTGGCGGCGCAGGACGGAGAACCCGACAAGAGCGGCTACCGCCACTACAAGATCAAGACCTTCCAGGGCCAGGACGACTTCGCGGCGATCTACGAGGTGCTCTCGCGCCGGCTCGAGCGGGGCGATCTTCCGGACCTCTTCCTCATCGATGGTGGCAAGGGCCAGCTCCAGTCGGCGCGGGCGGCGCTCGAGGACGCGGGCAAGCTCGGCGCGGTGGATCTGGCGGCGATCGCCGAGAGCCGGATGGAGACGGAGCGCGAGGCGAGGCTGCGGGGCAGGGCGGCCGGCGAGCTCGGCCGCGTCCCCGACCGGATCTTCATCCTCGGGCGGAAGGATCCCATCCTCT
>DATGOH010000223.1:0-2124 GCA_035306165.1 Ferdinandcohnia sp. | reverse complement strand
CGGGGACCTCCCGCGCCTTGAGCGACTCCAGGGTGACCTCGAACTGGGCCGTCTTCCCCCGCAGGGATTCGACCGCGTAGTCCTCCGGGAAAGTGACGTCGGTCGTCACGGTCTGGCCGACCTCCACCCCCTGGAGCATGGGCGCCATCCCCTCCAGGAGGCTGCCCTCCTCGACGTGTACGGTGATCCCCTCGCCCGAACCGCCGGCGATCTCCTGGCCGTCCAGCGTGCCCCGATAGGAAACCACCGCGTAGTCGCCCTTCTGTGCGACCTTGCGGTCCTCGATGGGGACGAACTCGGCGAAGCGCTCGCGCAGCCGCTCGAGCTCGGCCTGCACCGTCTCGTCGGTGACTTCCCACTTCGCGGGCTCGTACTCGAGGCCCTTGTAGACCTTGGCCTCGACGTCGGGCTTGACCTCCACCCGCGCCTCGTAGCGGAAGGGCTTTCCGGGTTCGAGCTTCTCCGGGGTGATCGTGGGCGCGGCCACGGGCACGAAGTCGTGCTGCTGGACCGCCTCCATGTAGCTGTGCTCGACCAGGTGCTGGAGGACGTCCTGTTCGACCTGCTCGCGGAAGCGGGCCTCCAGAATCCTCCGGGGCACCTTACCCGGCCGGAACCCGGGAAGACGGACCCTCTGGGAGAGGCCGCGGTAGGCACGTTCGAATTCTTGGGCGACCTGTTCCGGCCCGACCTCCACCGAGAGCTTCTTCTCGATCGGGGAGAGGGTCTCGACGTTGACCTTCATGCGCTACGAATCCTCGTTGGGGGGAGAGAGGGTGGAGAGTGCGGCAGATAGACGCGGCCCCCCTCGAAGTCAAGGGCTGGGTAGCGCTTCCGGCGGGCTCTCTTCCGGGACCGCTTCCTCCCGCCCGCCGTGCGCCAGCGCGCGGGCGAGCAGCCAAACGCCCAGGCCGGTCCACACCACGGTGAGGTACTGCGCCGGCGTCAGGCCGAGGATCCGCCCGTCCACGAAGGGAAGGTCGCGGGCGCGAAGGAAGTCCAAGAAGAAGCGGGGAACCGAGTAGCCCACCGCCAAGACGCCCATCAGCAACCCTTCGGGACGCCGCTTCTTGGCCAGGGCGTAGAGCACCAGGCTCAGGGCGCCGAGGAGGATGGCGTCGTAGAGGCCGAGGTCGTGGCGCGGCCCGTCGGGGAAGGCCACGGCCAGCGGAAAGTCCGTCAGGACGCCGGGGTGGTCGTGCGCCGTGAAGCATCCCAGCCGGGCCACCATCCAGCCCGGCGCCGCGCCGAGCGCGATGGCGTCGAGGTAGGGGCCGACGCGCTGGCCCTTGCGCCGAAAGACCACGAGGAGAGCCATCAGGCCGCCGAGGACACCGCCCATGGACGAAAGGCCGTCCCAGAAACGGAAGACCGCCGCGATGCCCTCGCGCTCCAGGATCTCCGGGTGGTAGCCGAAGAGGTGGACGAAGTGGCCCATGAGCAGGCCCGCGAGCACCATCCACGGAGCCGCCTCCACCAGCGGCAGGTCGTCGCCGGGGCCGTAGCGGCGCGCGGCGCGGGCGGCGAGACGCGCGCCCAGATAAATCCCCAGCGCAGTGAGCACGCCGAAGGCGTGGATCTCGATGGGGCCCAGCCGGAGCGGCGGGAGCTGGAAGTACGGGATCATCGCTGGCGCAACCTCCGGCGCCGCCGGGGCATTTCCGCGTCCGCCCCGGAATCGGCGGCGCGGCCCGCCTTCTATCACCTTCCGCGAGGGCGGGCGCCCTCGCGCGCGCCCGCCGTCGTCCCGCGGACGGCCACCTCAGAACTCGAAGATATCCACGTTCGCGACGGCTCCGTACCCGGTGTAGTACGGCGGGTTGGAGATCCAGCCGCCGGCCACCAGGATCCGACCGTCCGCGAGTATCGCCACCGCCGACCCGTAGAGCTCGTTCTTCCTCGGCATCGACGAGAAGTAGACGCCGCGCACGGGATCATAGACGTACGCGTTCATCACCCCGGTGATCGATGGTCCGTAGAACCCGGAAACCAGACGCTCTCCACCGATGAAGAGCACCATGCCGTTTGGGAGGGCGAAGGTGGTATGGCCGGCCATCGGGGTGGGCAGGTCGAGCATGGGAGCAAAGGCTCCCAGAGCCCCGCCCTCGCCCGGCGTGTAGAGGC
>DATGOH010000222.1:0-7287 GCA_035306165.1 Ferdinandcohnia sp. | reverse complement strand
GTGGGCTTCGAGGTGCGATCCGAGGGCTACGACCTTCTCCGCACCGCGCTCTCCGATCGCCTGCGCGAGAAGGACGAGAGCGACGTCGATCGCTACCTCGCGCAACTCACCACCGAGGAGGAGGAGTTCGAGCGTCTCCTCCCCTTCGTCACCATCGGCAAGACCTCCTTCTTCCGCGATCCGGGGCAGTTCCGGGCGCTGCGCGCGCTCCTTCCGTCGCTGCTCGCCGATGCGCGCGCCGAGGGGCGGCGCCTCTCCATCTGGTCGGCCGCCTGCGCCTCGGGCGAGGAGGTCTACTCCATCGCCATCACCCTCCTCGAGGCGGGCGTCGCGCCCTACGAGGTGGAACTCCTCGCCACGGACATCAACCCCGAGGCGATCGCCGCCTGCGCGCGCGGCCGCTACGACGAGAGCCGGGTCGAGCCGATCTCCCCGGAGCGCATCGCGCGGTTCTTCGTCCGCCACGGCCACGAGTACGCCGCCGGCCCCGATCTGCGCGCGATGGTCTCGGGCTTTCGCACGCACAACCTCCACGCGGACGTCTACCCGCTGCCCGAGAGCGGCGCCTGGGACGTCATCTTCTGCCGCAACGTCCTCATCTACTTCGACCGGCAGGGGATCCGTCGGGTGGCCGAGCGGCTCTTCGAGCACCTGCGGCCCGGAGGCTGGCTGCTCCTCGGCTACTCGGAATCGCTCTTCAAGCTCTTCGACGGCTTCGAGCTCGTCGAGATCAACGGCGCCTTCCTCTACCGCCGCCCTCCCCCGCCGCGGCCGACCGCCGCACCCCCCGCGGTGGAAGAGACGCCTGCCGTCCCGCCGCAGCCCCCGCCGAGCCGCCGCGCGCGCCCGAAGACGCCCTCGCCGGATCGCCCCGCCGACGCCGCTGCCGCGTCGCCGGCCCAGCGCCCGGCCGCCCCGGCCGGCCGGCCGAGCGATCCCCTCGCCCGCGCCGTGGCGCGCATCCAGGCCGGCGACTTTTCCGGGGCCGCGCGCCTGCTCGAAACCGCCCTCGAACGCGCCCCGCGGCAGGATCTGCTCCTCACGCTGGCGAACGTCTACTCGCTCCTCAGGCGGCACCAGGACGCGGAGCGGTGCTTCGAACGCGCCCTCGCCGAGGATTCGCTGGCGCCCGAAGCCCTGCTCTTCCAGGGCCTGCACTACCTCGAGCGCTCCCGCCTTCCGGAAGCCGAGCGGGCGCTCTCCCGCGTGGTATACTTGCAGCCCGAATGCGCGTTGGCCCACTACTTGCTGGGCCGCTGCCAGGAGAAGCTGAGGCGGCCGGACAGCGCTCGGCGCTCCTACCAAAACGCGCTCCGGGCGCTCGGCACCGCGCAGAGGAAGCTCGGTGCCTTCTACCCCGACCTGCCCGAGGAACCCCCGCAGCTCGAAGCCGCGGTTCGCCTCGCACTCGCCTCGTTGTAGGAGAAAGCACCCGATGGACGGCCGGCTGAGGATCCTTCTGCTCGACGACTCCGAGATCAGCCTGGAGATGGGCGCGCTCATCCTGGAGGAGCGCGGCTACGCGGTGGCCAAGGCCCGCAACCTCTTCGAGTTCGAGGCCCGCTTCGGCGAGTTCAAGCCCGACCTCATCCTCACCGACGTCCAGATGCCCGACATCGCGGGCAACGACCTGGTGCGCATCCTCAAGCAGAACTACGAGACCGAGAAGATCCCCGTCATCCTCTTCAGCTCCAAGCCGGCGGCGGAGCTCTCGCGCCTCGCCGAGCAGTCCGGCGCCGACGGCTACCTCTCCAAGTCCGAGGGCGTGGAGAAGCTCGGCGAGATGGTCGACGAGCTGGTGTCCTCGATGGTCTGGTGAGAGGATCGGCGATCGCCCGCCGCACGGCGGCGCTCGGACCGCCCGCCTTCCGCGGGCGAAGGGAGGGTCCATGCGCAGGGCGATCGGACGGCTGCTGCTTCCTCTCCTTCTCGGCGCCTGCCAGACGAGCGAATCGGCGAAGGCGCCCACAAACTGCCTGCTCGTGGAGGACGGGCACGGCCCCGCGGGGCGCACGCCGATCCGCGCCGAGACGGTGGCGGACGGCCTGGAGGTGCCCTGGGCCATCGCCTTTCTGCCCGACGGCGATCTCCTCGTGACCGAGCGGCCCGGGCGCATCCGACGCGTCCGTGGAGGCGAGCTCGTCGCCGAGCCGGTGGCGGAGGTGCCGGTGCGCGCGGTCGGGGAGGGCGGCCTGATGGGCATCGCCCTCCACCCCGACTTTTCGGACGACCGCCTCTTCTACCTGGCGCTCACCTCCCCCGACGACGACAACCGCATCGAACTCTGGCGGCTCGCGGAGGACGGCGCCTCCGCCGAGCGCGTCCGCGTGGTCTTCTCCGGTATCCCCGCGCACCGCATCCACGACGGCGGCCGCCTGCGGATCGGCCCCGACCGCAAGCTCTATCTGAGCACCGGCGACGCGGGGCGGCCCGATCGCTCCCAGGAGCCGGACACGCCCTCCGGCAAGATCCTCCGCCTGGAGCTCGACGGTTCCATCCCCGCGGACAATCCCGATCCGAAGTCGCCCGTCTTCCTCTCCGGCATCCGCAACAGCCAGGGCTTCGATTGGCTCGCCGACGGCACGCTGGTGGTGGCCGACCACGGCCCCTCCGGCGAGTTCGCACGCCGCGGCGGCGACGAGGTGAGCCTGGCGCGGGCGGGCGACAACCTCGGCTGGCCGGACGTCTGGCGCTGCCAGGGGCGGAAGGGGATGGTCACGCCCTCCATCACCTGGCGCCGGGCCACGCCCCCCGGCGGCCTGGCCGTGGTCCGGGGAGACGCCATCCCCGGCTGGGACGGGAGCGTGGTGGTGGCCACCCTCGGCTCCCGCGCCCTCCTCCGCCTCGCCTTCGACGAGGACGGCCGCGTGCGGGAGCACGAAGTCTACTTCCCCGGCGATCCGCCGGAGGGCCTGGGGCGGTTGCGGGAGGCCGTCCTCGGCCCCGACGGCGACGTCTATCTCACCACGAGCAACTGCGACGGCCGGGGGCGCTGCCCGCCGGAGAAGGACAAAGTCCTGCGGCTCGTCCCGGTACGATGACGGTCGAGCGCCGCCGACTCAAGCACCGGCGTACGGCGGCGGAAGGGTGTCGAGCTTGCGGGCCTGCACCAGCGCCGCGTAGAGCACGGGCGCGAGGAGCTGGAGGTCCCGGCGGATGGCCTCGCGCTCGCCGTCGCTGCGCGCGCCGGAGTGGGCGATGAGCAGGTCGTAGACGCGGGTGGCGTCGCCGTAGCCCTTGCCCGGGACCGGATCGAGCGCCGAAAACGGAAGGACGCCCTCCAGGTACCCGATCACCGGGATCCACGCGCGGGGATCGCCGGCGAGGCGGAGGCCGTCGGCGAGCCGGGCAAGATCCCGCACCTCCGGATCCTCCACCTCGGCGAGCCGCATCTCGAAGGGCGCCACGCGAAAGGCCCGCCGATATCCGTCGCGGGCCTCGTCGCGGCGGTCGAGCTGCCAGAGGGCGTTTCCGAGATGCAGGGCGGCGCGCCCGCTGTGCGGCGTCTTCGCCACCGTCTCGAAGAGCGTCGCGGCCGCCTCGGCGAAGAGCCCGGCCTGCAGCAGGTAGGCGCCCACCGGCTCGCCCTCCACGAAGGCGCCCTTTCCGTCGCGCAGCTCGGAGGCGCGGGCGAGGCCGCGGGCAAGGACGCGCCGGATGGCCGCCTCCACCTCGGGCGAGGAGGCGGCGGGCCGCAGCCGCAGCGTCTCCACCCACGCCTCGGGCTCGGCCCGCGGCAGCCGGCGCGCGGCCAGCCACTCCAAGGCGGTGCGGTCGCGCGGCCGCAAGGCGACGTGGGGGAAGGTGCGCTCGAGGGCCGCGACCGGGGCCACGGGGTCGAGCCGCCCCGAGAGCGCGAGGGCAGCCATCCGGTCGAGCGAGACGGCCTGCGAATCGTGCGTCGAGCGTCCCTTCATCGGCGTGGGATCTACCCCAACCGCCGCGGGTGTGCTACCAAGCACGGCCATGCCAGGTCTGGAAAACTCCACCCCCACGATGGCGCTGCCTCCCGAGGCCCGACAGAGCCTCGACGTGCTCGAGGCTCTCCTCGCGGGGCGGCGCGAGCAACTCCTGCACGACGTCTGGACCCTGCACTTCGTCTTCGCCTCGCCCGAAGGCCCATGGCGGCGTGCCGGCTTCGCCAGCCGCGTGCTGGTGCGCGCCGCGACGGCGGAGATGGACCGCGTGGGAGGGATCTTCGCGGACCCCCTGGAGGCGGCCTTCTGGGTACTCACCGCGCAACGGCGGCTCCTCAACCACGACGTGGTGGACGAGCGCACCGCGCGGGCGCTCTTCGCGGCGTCGAGCCTCCTTCGGCCATCGCAGCAGCGCGCGGCGCGGAGCCTGCTCCGCCTGCGGACCGAGAGCCTGGCCCATCCCCGGGCAACCCCCGGTAGCAATCTCCTCCTGCTCGCGGTGACCGCGGGCGGCCTGTCGTGGATCCAGGAGCTCGACTCCTTCCGCACCGCGCTCCGCGTCCGCTTCGAGGACGAGCCGCCGCTGCGCAGGTCCGAGGCGCTCGGCCTGCTCCGGCTGGAGGCGGAGGAGCGGCTCCGCCTCGACGAACGGGCGCTCGCCTTCGATCTGGCGCATCGTCTGCGCGGGCAGGCCTGAACGCCGTCCCGGGCCGGGCGTTTCGGGATAGACTGGGCCTTTCCCAGCCGAGGGGGCAGAGGCGAAATGCCGTTTTCGGTCAAGCTCTGGGGGACGCGGGGATCGATCCCCACGCCCGGCCCGTCCACGCAGAAGTACGGAGGGAACACCGCCTGCGTGGAGATCCGCACGGACTCCACCCTCTTCATCTGCGACGGCGGGACCGGTCTGCGGGAGCTGGGCATCGATCTGCTTCGCCGCCACCCGGACGGGCCGATCGAAGGCCACATGCTCTTCTCCCACCCGCACTGGGATCACATCCAGGGCTTCCCCTTCTTCGAGCCGGCCTACCGCCCGGACAACGTCTTCCACATCTACGGGACCTTCCAGGACGGGCGGCACATCTTCGAGCTGCTCTCGGGGCAGATGCGGCTCGAGTACTTCCCCGTGGACTTCTCCGAGCTGCTCGCGCGGCTCGTCCCCGCCGATCTGCCTCCGGAGGGCGCCACCATCGACGGCGTCGAGGTCCGGGCCTTCAGCCAGCACCATCCGGGAGGGAGCCTCGCGTTCTCGCTCGAAAAGGACGGGGCGAAGATCGTCTACGCCACCGACGTGGAGCTCGACGACCTCCTGCTCGATCGCGAGGAATCGCTGCGGGATCCGACCCGGCCGCGCCGCTTTCCCGACGCGTGGCTCGACTTCGTGGCCGGCGCCGACCTGCTCATCGCGGACGGGCAGTACACCGACCAGGAGTATCCGAGCCGCCGGGGTTGGGGGCATCCGCGCGCGACCACGGCCGTGGATCTCGCCGCGGCGGCGGGCGTCCAGAAACTCCTTCTCACCCACCACGATCCCATGCAGGACGACGCGGCGGTGGACCGCAAGATCGCGGCGTGTCAGGAGCGCGCGGCGCGGCTCGCCCCGTCCCTCGTGGTGGAGGGGGCCCGCGAGGGCATGGAACTGCGCGTCGGCCGCTGATGCGCGTCGCGCCGCAAGAAATCCAAGACGATCTCGTTGAAGGTCTGGGGCGCGATCATGTTGAGGCCGTGCGGCCCGCCCTCCACGAGCTCGAGCCGCGCGCCCTCGATGGAACGGGCGAGCGCCTCGAAGATCGGGCGCGAGAAAAGGGCGTCCTCCGTGCCGCCGAGCACCAGGGTGGGCGCGCGGATGTGGCGCAGGCGCCGCCGCGCATCGTGGGTGAAGCATGCGGCGAGCTGTCCGCCGAGTCCCGTGAAGGAGATGCCCTCGGCGAAAGCCGCGTCGATCAAGCGGCGCAAGAGCGCCTCCTCCTCGCCACCGCGCTCTGCCGAGAACATCAAGGGGAGCCAGATGCGGATGAACTCCTCTCGGCCCGCCTCGAGGCGGTCGTCGAGGCTGCCTCCCGCGCGGGCCATCGCCGCCGCCACGCGGGCGGTGATGCTCCCCATGGTCCAGCGCAAGCGGGCGTCGGCGGCGGGGGTGGTGGCGGCGAGGACCAGGGAGCGGACCCGTTCGGGATGGCGCGCGGCCAGCTCCATGGCGGCCATCCCCCCCATGGATTTGCCGACCACGTGAGCCCGCTCGATGCCCAGGTGGTCGAGCAACCCCAGGGCGTCGGCGGCGAGACGCGCGGTCGAGTAGGGACCGAGCGGCTTGTCGCTGCGGCCGACCCCCCGGTTGTCGAAGCGGATCACGCGGTAGCGCGCGGACAGCGCGGCCACCTGCCCGTCCCATCCCTCGAGTGGGGCACCGAAGCCCATGATGAGGAGGACCGGCTCGCCCTCCCCCGCGGTGCGATAATGCAACCAGACCCCATCGATCCGTGCATGCGGCATACACTGAACTAGGGCTCGGACGCCCGGTGTGCAAGCGGGCGCATGCACCCCACCTGCATCGGAGCACCCCGAGGGGTACCTTCCCGGGGAGGAAGGTCAGCCCAGGTGTTTCAGCGCGGCGCCATCACGCTCCTTCGAGCCCGGGGGGTCCCCATTCGGCTCCACGTCTCCGTCTTGGTGCTGGTCCCCTTCTTGACCTTCGCCATCGCCGTCCAGTCCACGCGCATCGCGGCGCTGGCGGGTCTCGAAGAGACCACCTGGTCGGGATGGGTCTTCGGCCTGCTCGCATCCATCGGCCTGCTCGCCTCGATCGTCGTGCACGAGCTCGCCCACACGCTGGTGGCCATCCGGCACGGCGGCTCGGTGGAGTCCATCGTCCTGATGGCGCTGGGCGGCGTATCGCAGATCTCCCGCATGCCGCGCAGCCCCCGTCACGAGCTGGAAATGGCGGCCGCGGGGCCTTTGACCTCGCTGGCCCTCGCGGCGCTCGTGGGCGTGGCCTATCGGGGCACGCTCACGGTTCCGAACCTCTCCTTCGTGCTCTTTTTGATCGCCTACCTCAACCTCGTCCTCGGCGTCTTCAACCTCCTGCCCGCCTTTCCCATGGACGGAGGTCGGGTGCTGCGGGCGGCGCTCGCCTGGAAGCTCGGCAAGCGGAGGGCCACGCGCATCGCCGCGGTCGTGGGCAAGAGCATGGCCGCCCTCTTCGCCGTGGTGGGCCTGCTCGGCGGCGGGATCTGGCTGATCCTCATCGCCTTCTTCATCTGGTCGGGCGCCTCGCAGGAGAAGCTCTTTTCCGAGGTGCAGAGCACCCTCTCCGAGCTGAAGGTGGGCGAGGTCCAGCACCTGAGCCCCACCGTCCAGGCGGACGACTCGCTCG
>DATGOH010000221.1:0-5662 GCA_035306165.1 Ferdinandcohnia sp. | reverse complement strand
CTGCTGCACCCTCACCGAGGCCGACCCCTGCGCCTTCTGCACCGATCCCAAGCGGGATCCGAGGCTCCTCTGCGTGGTGGAGGGCGTCCCCGATCTCCTGGCGGTGGAGAGGACGCGCGAGTTCCGCGGGCGCTACCACGTGCTCCACGGCGCGCTCTCCCCCCTCGACGGGATCGGCCCCGACCGGCTGCGGATCCGCGAGCTCCTGCGCCGGCTGGAGGGGCAGGAGGAGGTCGCCGAGGTGATCGTCGCCACCAATCCCGACGTGGAGGGGGAGGCGACTGCTCTGTATCTGACAAAACTCCTCCGCCCGATGGGAATTCGCGTGACCAGAATCGCGCAGGGGGTTCCCATAGGGGGCGACCTGGAGTATGCGGATCAGGCAACACTCGCGAGAGCGCTCCTGGGCCGTAGGGAAATCTGAGGGGAGTGGGTGCGCGACGGTGCGGGCCAGGGAGGGGTCCCGCCGGACGCGATTCGGGGCGGTCTCGTAGACGACGGCATGGCCGCGCTCCCCCGAGGATCTTCCATGCGTATCTACCTGCTACGCCACGGCGAGGCCGTTCCTCCCGGTGAAGGCGTTCAGGAGGAGGATCGCCCGCTGACCGTGGCCGGGAGGCGCCGTGTGCGCGAAAGCGCGCGCGCCTGGTCGCTCCGCGACGATCCCGTTCCCCAGAGTTGGTTCGTTTCGCCTTACGTTCGCGCCGTCCAGACCTGTGAGATCTGCGTCTCCGCCTTCGGCGCCGACGCCGACGTGGACGTGAGCCGCAGCCTGCTCCCCACGGGGCGCGTCTCCCAGGTCGTCGATCTCATCGTCGAGAGTGGCAAGGAGTGCGTGGCCGTGGTCGGGCACCAGCCGCTCCTCGGCGGCGTCGCCGCCTTCCTCTTGCACTGGAGCACCGTCCCCGCGCACCTCGATCCGGGCGCCATCCTCGCCCTCGATCTCGGGGACGAGGGGCCGGCGCGGCTCGTGTGGCACGCCGTGCCCGCGCGCGACGAGCGCGGCCCGCTCTTTCTGGCTCCGTGAGCGTCACTCGATGCGCTCGTAGAGCCAGGCGGAGAGGGGCGGGAGGCGCAGCGGCTCGTCCGCGACGAGGTGCGCGGGAGCGCGGGAACCCGGGCCGGCGAAGCGGGCATCCGCGGTGTCGAGCAGCAGGCGCCATCGTCCCGACAGGGGCAGGCGCACGAGGTCGCCCTCGCCGTCGCGGGAGAAGGAGACGATCAAGGCGAGGCGATCGCGTTCGTCCTCGCTCCAGCGTTCGAGCACGAGGGCGGTCTCGGAGAGCACTTCGGCGGAGGTGCGGCGCTCCCTGCGCGCGCCGCCGAGGGCCGGGCGGCCGGCGCGCAGCGCGACGAGTTCGCGATACAGCGCGAGCACGCCCGCATGCGGCATTCGGCGGCTCTGATCGAGGTCGAGTTTGGCGGAGAGGAAGGTCGCTTCCGCCTGCGGATCGGGGACCTCGCCTTGCCAGCGAAAGGCGGAGAACTCGTGCCGCCGCCCGCGCCGCACCGCTTCCACGAGCCGCGGGTCGCCGTGCGAGGTGAAGAAGGGGAAGGGCTGCGGCGCGGCGTACTCCTCGCCCATGAAGAGCAGCGGGATGCCGGGGGCGCAGAGCACCACGGCGGCGCCGAGCTTGGCGGCCTCGAGGCCCACGAGTTCGGCGATGCGATCGCCCCGCGCACGGTTGCCGATCTGGTCGTGGTTCTGCAGGCAGACCACGTGCACCTCGGCCGGCAGACCGGCCGGGCTCTTGCCGTGGTGGGTGTCGCGGAAGACGGAGTGGCGGCTGCCGTCGTAGACGAAGCCCTGCCGGAGCGCCTTGGCCAGATCCTCGATCGAGCCGAAATCCGCGTAGTACCCGGTGCGCTCGCCGCTGAGCAGGGCGTGCAGCGCGTGGTGCAAATCGTCGCTCCACTGTGCGTCCAGGCCCCAGCCTTCGGAGAAGACGACCACGGGATCGTTGAGATCGCTCTCGGCGATCACGACGCCGCCGGCCTCGTGGACCGCGCGGCCGATCTCCCGAACCACGTGCGTGTCGGATCGCGCGTCGTGGATGGCGTGCACGGCGTCTAGGCGGAGCGCATCCACGCCGTAGATCTGCACCCAATGGGCCGCGCTCTCGATCGCCCACCTACGGACTTGCTCGCGTCCGTAGTCGATGGCGTCGCCCCAGGGCGTGCGGTAGCGGTCGGTGAAGTAGGGACCGAACTCGCGCAGATAGTTCCCCTCGGGGCCGAGGTGGTTGTAGACCACGTCGAGGATCACGGCGATCCCGCGGGCGTGCGCGGCGCTCACCAGGCGGGCAAGACCCTCCGGCCCGCCGTAAGCCTCGTGCACGGCGAAGGGAGCGACGCCGTCGTAGCCCCAGTTCCGCGCGCCGGGAAAGGGCGAGATGGGCATCAGCTCCACGGCGTTCACGCCGAGTTCGACGAGGTGGTCGAGGCGCGCCGCCACGCCGTCGAAGGTTCCCTCCGGCGAGAAGGTGCCCACGTGCAGCTCGTAGATCACCCAGTCGCGCAGCGGCTTGCGCGGCCGCGCGGGCAGCTCGCGTGCCAGCGCGGCGATGCGGGTCAGGTCGACGATCTCGCTCGGGCCGTGCACGCCGTCGGGCTGTTTGTGGCTGCGGGGATCGGGGCGCCGCCTGCCGTCGTCGAAGACGAATGCGTAGCGGTCGCCGGCGCGCGCCTCGGGCACCTCCACGCGATGCACCTCGCCCTCGCGCCGCATCGGAAGGAGGCGTTCCTCACCTCCGCGCGGCAGCCATGCGAGCGAGAGCCGTTCCGCGTGTGGTGCCCAAACCGAGAACGCACATCCACCGTGGTCGATGAGTCGGGCACCCAACATGGACCAAGGGTGCGAACGCTCCCGCCGAGCCGCAAGGTGTCCGATCGCCCACTCGCTACGAATGGGTAAAGCGAGCGACGAACTCGCCGCCCGCGGCGTGCGCCTACGTTACGGTCCAGGTGTCCTTGCCGGCCAGCAGCTTCGCCAGATCGCCGGCGCCCAGGCGCTTTTCCACCTCCTGCGCCTGCTGGGCCTCGAGCTCGTGGTATACGGGCCGCTCCACCTGGCGGAAGACGCCGATGGGCGTGGGGAAGTCCGGGCCCATGCCCGCGAGCAGGAAGGCGAGGGCGGAATTGGCCTTCTCGTCCCAGACGAGGAGCTCGGATTCGGGCACGCCGCCTTCGCCCACCTCCACCACCTCGAGCTTTATGCCGCGCTGGCGAATGCCCTTGCGGCCGTTGGCGAAGAGCAGCGGCTTGCCGTGCTCGAGGACGAGCTGGTTGTCCGCCTTGGTCGCCTTGTTGGTGAGGTGGTCGAAGGCGCCGTCGTTGAAGACGTTGCAGTTCTGGTAGATCTCCAGGACCGCCGTCCCCTTGTGCGCCGCCATGCGGTGCAGCATCTCCTGTAGGTGCTTGGCCTCCACGTCGATCGAGCGCGCGACGAAGGAAGCGTTGGCACCCAGCGCGAGCTGGATGGGGTTGATCGGCGCGTCGATGGAGCCGTAGGGCGTGGATTTCGCCTTCTTGCCGAATTCGGAGGTGGGCGAGTACTGGCCCTTGGTCAGCCCGTAGATCCGGTTGTTGAAGAGTAGGATCTTCAGGTCGACGTTGCGCCGGATGGCGTGGATGAAGTGGTTCCCACCGATGGCGAGCGCGTCACCGTCGCCCGTCACCACCCACACCTGCAGGTCGGGCCGCGTGTTCTTCAGCCCCGTGGCGATGGCCGGCGCGCGCCCGTGGATGGTGTGGAAACCATACGTGTTCATGTAATACGGGAACCGGCTCGAGCAGCCGATGCCCGACACGAACACGATGTTCTCTTTGGGGATGCCGAGCTCCGGCATCACCTTCTGCACCGACGCCAGGATGGCGTAGTCGCCGCATCCCGGGCACCAGCGCACCTCCTGGTCGGTCTGGAAGTCCTTCCGCGTCAGGGGAACGATGGCGGTAGCGTTCATGAGAGGTGCTCCTCGAGTCGGGCGACGAGCTCGCTGACCTGGAAGGGCTTGCCCTGGACCTTGTTGATCCCCTTGGCGTCGACCAGGAACTTGTCGCGGAGGATCGAACGGAGCTGCCCGAGGTTGAGCTCCGGTACGACCACGCGCTCGTAGCGGGCGAGGATCTCGCCCAGGTCGCGGGGCAGCGGGTTGAGGTGGCGCAGGTGCAGATGCGCGACGGAAGCGCCACGGCGGCCAAGCTCGCGGGTCGCCGCCGCGATCGCGCCGTAGGTCGAGCCCCAGCCCACCACGAGCAACTTGCCGGACTCGGGGCCGTCCACCCGGAGCGGCGCGTACTCGTTCGCAATGCGCGCGATTTTCTCCGCCCGCGTGCGGACCATCGTTTCGTGGTTGTGCGGGTCGTAGGAGACCGCGCCGGTGAGCTCGTGCTTCTCGAGGCCGCCGACGCGGTGCTCGAGCCCCGGCGTGCCCGGTCGCACCCAGGCGCGGGCGAGCGTCTCCGGATCGCGCGCGTAGGGCATGAAGCCGTCGGGATCGGTGCGGAAGCGCACCTCGAAGCGCTCGAGCTCGGAGGCAGAGGGGATCTTCCAAGGCTCCTGGCCGTTGGCGATGTAGCCGTCCGAGAGGACGATCACCGGCGTCATGTAGCGGATGGCGATCCGCGCCGCCTCGAGCACGGTGCGGAAGCAGTCGCTGGGGCTCTGTGCCGCGATGATGGGCACGGGCGACTCGCCGTTGCGCCCGTACAGCACTTGGAAGAGATCGGCCTGCTCGGTCTTGGTCGGCAGGCCCGTGGAGGGGCCGCCCCGCTGCACGTCGATGACGAGCAGCGGGAGTTCCACCATCACCGCCAGGTTGATCGCCTCCTGCTTGAGCGCGATGCCGGGACCCGACGAGGTGGTGATGCCGAGGTTGCCTCCGAAGGCGGCGCCGATCGCCGCGGAGACCGCCGCGATCTCGTCCTCCGCCTGGAAGGTGGTGATGCCGTAGTTCTTGTAGCGCGAGACCTCGTGGAGGATGTCCGAGGCCGGAGTGATCGGATAGCTGCCGAGGAAGCCCTTCAGCCCCGAGAGCTGCGTGGCCGCGACCAGGCCCAGGGCGAGCGCCTGGTTGCCGGAGATGTTGCGGTAGGTGCCGGGCTCGAGCTGGGCGGGGGGCACCTCGTAGGTGGTGGTGAAGAGTTCGGCGGTCTCGCCGTAGGCGTGGCCCGCGCGGAGCACCCTCTCGTTGGCCTCGGCGATCTCCGGTCGCCCGACGAACTTCGCGCGCAGATCGGCAATCGACTTCTCGAGCGGGCGTCCATACAGCCAGAGCATCAGCCCCAGCGCGAACATGTTTTTGGAGCGGCTGATTTCACGCGTGGAAAGCCCGCTCCCGTGCAGCGCCGCCTCGGTGAGTTTGGTGATGTCGACCTTGATGACCTTGTAGGCCGAAAGCGAATCGTCCTCGAGGGGGTTGGTTTCGTATCCGGCCTTGCGCAGGTTCGCGTCGGTGAAGCCGCCGGTGTTGGCGATGAGCAGCCCGCCCGGCTTGAGGTCCGCCAGGTTCGCCTTGAGCGCCGCCGGGTTCATCGCCACGAGCACGTCGGGGCGATCGCCCGGCGTGTAGACGGGATGGCTCGCGAACTGGATCTGGAAGCCCGAAACACCCGCGATGGTGCCGGCGGGCGCGCGGATCTCGGCGGGGAAATCGGGGAAGGT
>DATGOH010000220.1:0-4394 GCA_035306165.1 Ferdinandcohnia sp. | reverse complement strand
AGCCTGCCGGGGGTGAAGAGCCGCTACGAGAACGTGGACCTCGTGGTCATCCGCGAAAACACCGAGGGCCTGTACGTGGGGCTCGAACACATCGTGGTCCCGGGCGTGGTGGAGGCCATCAAGATCATCACGGAGAAGGCCTCCACGCGCATCGCGCGCTTCGCCTTCGAGTATGCGCGCAAGCACGGGCGCAAGAAGGTCACCGCCGTCCACAAGGCGAACATCCTCAAGCTCTCCGACGGTCTCTTCCTCGAGTGCGCCCGCAACGTGGCGCGCAACTATCCCGACATCGAGTTCGACGACGTCATCATCGACGCCTGCTGCACGCAGCTCGTCCTCGACCCCTCCCGCTTCGACGTCCTCCTGCTCGAAAACCTCTACGGAGACATCGTCAGCGATCTCTGCGCCGGTCTGGTGGGCGGGCTCGGCGTGTGCGGCGGCGCCAACATCGGCGACAACGCGGCGGTCTTCGAGGCGGTGCACGGAACCGCTCCCGACATCGCTGGCCGCGGCCTCGCCAATCCCACGGCCATCCTGCTCTCGGCCGAGATGATGCTGCGCCACATCGGCGAACTCGACGCCGCGGCGCGGCTGCGCAAGGCCATCGAGACGGTCCTCGCCGAGGGCAAGGTGCGCACCCGCGACCTCGGCGGGACCGCGACCACCAAGGAGTACGTGGAGGCGCTCGTCGCGGCGATGGCGTAGGGACGCGTCGCGGGGGCGCCGCGTTTGCAGGCGGCGCCCGCCACCTCTATATGCAGGTGATGAACCACCTCCCGCTGCACCAGGAGCACGCTTCCCTCGGCGCGCACTTCGAGGACCGCGCCGGCACGGCCGTGGTCGCCTCCTACGGCGACCCGCAGGCCGAGTACCGCCTTCTCGTCCGCGCCGTCGGCGTGGCCGACCTCTCCGACCGTGGTCTTCTGCGCGTCGTCGGACGGGAGGCGGCCGAGTATCTGCACGGCATGGTCACCAACGACGTGAAGGGGCTGCGGCCGGGGCAGGGGAACCTCTCGACCATCGTCCATGCCCGCGGCCGGATGCTCGGCGACTGCCGGGTCTTCCGTCTCGGTGAGGAGGAGATCTGGATCGATCTCCCGGCCGAGGCGCGCGCGGGCGTCCTCGCCCACCTCGACCAGTACCTCGTCTCGGAGGCGTGCGAGATCCAGGACGTCGGCGCCTACGCGGTGCACCTCGGCGCGTGGGGGCCCGAGGCCCGCGCCGTCGTCGAGGCGGCGCTGGGCGGCGAGCCGCCCGCGCTCGGGGTGCACGAGAACCGCTTCGTCGACGCGCCGGGCGGGCGGGTCCTCCTCGTCGGCTCGCGCCTCTTCGGCCCCGAGGGCTACGAGATCTACTTCGCCCCGGAAGCCGCGGCCGAGGCCTGGACCCGGATGGTGGAGCGGGCGCGCGCGCTCGGCGGCGGGCCGGTGGGCGATCGGGCCCTGGACGCGGCGCGGATCGAGGCAGGCATCCCGCGCTGGGGCCGCGAGCTCCTCGAGGACACCATCCCCATCGAGGCGAACCTCCGGGAGGCCATCAGCTATACGAAGGGTTGCTACGTCGGCCAGGAGGTGATCGCCAAGGCGACCTACCGCGGTGCCGTCCGGCGGCATCTGGTGCGCCTCGAGGTGAGCGCGGGCGCCGTGCCCGGCGCGCTCCTGCGCGAGGAGGATCGGCCGGTGGGGCAGCTCACGAGCGTCCTCGACCCGCACCCCGGGGGCGGGCCGCCCGTCGCGCTCGGCTACGTCAAGCGCGACCGCCTCGAGGTGGGACGCGAGTTCGCGATCGAGAGCGGAGGTCGCGCGCGCATCCTCTGGGTGCCGGAGAAGGAAGCGTGAGCGCCGCGCCCGATATCCTTTTGTGCGGTATCGACCTCTTCTTCGGCGCGCGCATCGAGACGACCGCGGGCGCCCTGGGCCTGACCGTCTCGCGGCTTCCGGAGCGGCCGGGCGGCGAGCCGCTTCCGGACGCCGCGCTCGCGATCGTCGACCTCGACGGCAAGGGCGATCCCCTCGGCTGGGTCCGGGCGCTGCGCGCGCATCAACAGGACCTTCCCATCGTGGCGTACGTGCGCCACGACGCGAGCGAGCGGATCCGGGAGGGGCGGGAGGCCGGCGCCTCGCGGATCCTCTCCCGGGGCGCCTTCAGCGAGAAGCTCCCGGAATTGTTGCGAGAGGCGCGACGCGATACCATGGAAGGATGAAACCGTTCGTTCTCGCTTTCGTGGGTCTCGCATTCGCTTTCGCATCCACGGCCGAGGCCGAGGCCGCCGCCCCCCGCTACGTGGTCGACGACTCCACCGGGACGCGCTTCGAGGAGACGATCCGCGTCGGCGATACGACCTTCCGCTGCATCGGCGCCGGCGTGCGCAAGGTCCTCTTCTTCAAGGCCTACGCCGCCGCCTTCTGCCTGGACGCCCGCCGCTTCGACGCGGTGGTGAACGCGTGGGTGGCCGAAAAGCACGGCGGGAAGGCGGGCGAGGATCTGGCGCGCGCGCTCGAGAAGGATGGCGCCTTCTTCGAGCACCTCGAAAACGCTGACGCAAACAAGCTCGTCATCATGCAACTCGTCCGCGACGTCTCGAAGGACCGCATCGCGGGTGCTTTCCGGAGCTCGCTCTCCGAGGTTCTCCCCGAGGACCGCGTGGAGAAGCTCATCGCCACCATCCCGGGCGACGGCAAGGACGGGCAGCGCATCTTGATTCATTCGCGCGGTTCCACCCTGGTCATCGACATCGCGGGCGATGCGAAACGCCTCGACGACGATCTCATCGCGCGCAAGCTGTGGCGCGTCTGGCTCGGTCCCGATTCGGTGACGCCTTCGCTCAAGTCGTCCATCGCCCGGACGCTGGCCCGCTGAGAGCCGGTCGCATCGCGCGAGCGAGAAACGAAAACGAGGGAGCCGCTGTCGCGACTCCCTCGTTCGACGACGGCACCGACCGATGTCTCAGGACTTCGGCGGACGGCCGCGCGCGGGGCGCGGCGGGGGAACGAAGTCCGCCGGCGGAGGCATGGGCCAGCCGTACTTGCGCGCCGCCTGGTAGTGCGCCGCGCAGTACCCGCGAGAACGATACGGCCTGCCGCAACCCGCGACGCCGCAGGTGGCCCGCTCCTCGGAGGCTTCCGCCTTGCGCGCCCGACCCTTGCTGGCCGCCTTCGCCTTGGCCTTGACGATGGCCTTCCCGGCGCGGCGACGCGGCATGGCGGCGGCAGGCGCGCCGCTCGAGATGGTTCCGAGAAGCAGCGAGAGCTCTTCGCGAAGCGCCGACCTCACCTCGTCGCGGACGATCTTCTCGATCGATTCCTCGACGATGGCGCGAATGCGCTTGTCCAGGGCAGCGGCAAGGGGATTCGTGGCATTGCGTGCCATATGGTTCTCCTGTTCGTTCTGCGGGGCCTTCTCCGATCCGCCGTCGTGGCGATACAACGAAGCCAATCCACGAATGTCAAGCCAGCCCACGACGGCTCGCCTCCACGAAACCCGCCTTTACCACCGATACATTCCCCTGCAAATTTAATTTCTTCCATTCGGCGGAGCCGCGGACGATTTTCCTTGCCTTTTCGCGGCCGTGTGTCGAGCGCGAGGGCGCGGGCGGACAGCGGCGCCGGTCACGGGGGGCGAGGCACCGCGTCGGCGGCGGCGCGGCGGCGGCGATCGGTCCCGGAGGCGCCGGTCGGGGACGACCCTGCCGGGGCCGTTTCGGCTCGTCGATGCCGCGGGAATTTCGACCTCTTGGAGAACGCGCGGCAGCGGGCGACGGAAAGGCGGGGAAGGCGTCCGCGAGGCTTGACATGACTGGCCCCTTCCTGTTCCGATTACGAATCGAACCTTGGAATCAACCGTGTCGGTCCGAAAACCGTCCCGGAGATCGTCGAGCATGTTGCACGGAGCGAGCGAGCGAATCCGGCGCCGGGCCTCGCGTTGGCAGGGGTCGGCCCGTCGTCGCGACCTCGGTGCAATCGCTTCGGCCCCGCACGAAGGGCGGTTCGCGGACACGCCAAGGTCGGCCGAATCGGGGAGGGAACGTCCCTACCCTTCCCCCAGGACGTGGGACGCTCCGACGGAGCCGTCTCGTATGGGAGCAAAGATGAGGAGTCACTTCTTGCCGGCGATGCTCGCCGTCGCAGTTCTGGTCCTCCCGGAGCTCGGAGATGCGGCCCCCGGGCCCTTCAGGTGGCCGGCGAAATACGCCCCCCTCGAGGGCCGGACGGAGGCGGTCACCAGCTCCGCCCCGATCGATCTGGGTTTCGACTTCCAGTTCTACGGCCAGACCTTCAACCAGGTGCGCATCTCCACCAAGGGCAACCTCACCCTCGGCTACGCGGATCCGAAGGGGATCGACGACATCCCGGCCGACGATCCGGACCAGCCCTCCCAGGGGGAGCCGCCGGATC
>DATGOH010000219.1:0-15692 GCA_035306165.1 Ferdinandcohnia sp. | reverse complement strand
GAGCATGACGGCCAGAAGCAGGCGGCGATCCACCAAGTACATTTTCGTGACGGGAGGGGTCATCTCCTCCCTGGGCAAGGGACTGACCTCCGCGTCCATCGGCGCGCTCCTCGAGAACCGGGGGATGCGCGTTTCGTTCATCAAGCTGGATCCGTATTTCAACGTCGATCCGGGACACCTCAGCCCGATCCAGCACGGCGAGGTCTTCGTCACCGACGACGGGGTCGAGGCGGATCTCGATCTCGGTCACTACGAGCGGTTCACGTCCGCGCAGATGACGCGGGCGAACACCTACACATCCGGAAAGATCTACTTCCAGGTCCTGCAAAAGGATCTGCGGGGTGAGTACCAGGGTACGACCGTCCAGGTGATTCCGCACATCACCGACGCGGTGAAGGCGGTCGTCCGCGAGGCGGCGGAGGGCAACGACGTCCTCATCGTCGAGGTGGGCGGCACGGTGGGCGACATCGAGTCGCTGCCCTTCCTCGAGGCCATCCGCCAGATGCGCTACGACGTGGGCGCGGAGAACTGCCTCTACATCCACCTCACCTACGTCCCCTACATCGCGGCCGCCGGGGAGCTGAAGACCAAGCCCACGCAGCACTCGGTGATGAAGCTCCGCGAGATCGGCATCCACCCGGACATCCTCATCTGCCGCAGCGAGCGGGAACTCCCCGCCGAGATGAAGGAGAAGATCGCGCTCTTCTGCTCGGTGGATCCGGGCAACGTCTTCTCCGCGGTCGACGTCTCCACCATCTACGCGCTCCCCGTGGCGCTGCACCGCGAGGGCGTGGACGAGAAGGTGGCGGAGATCCTCAACATCTGGTCGCGCGCGCCGCGGCTGGAGGAGTGGGAGCGCATCCTCGAGCGCATCGAGCATCCCAAGAACGGCGAGGTGGTGGTCGGCATCGTCGGCAAGTACGTCGAGATGACCGAGAGCTACCGCTCGATCGCCGAGGCGCTCACCCACGCCGGCGCCGATCGCGACGTGCGCATCCGCCCCGAGTTCGTCGACGCCGAGGCGATCGAGAAGCAGGGGCCGGACCTCCTGCTGCAGGGCGTGGATGCGATCCTCGTTCCCGGCGGCTTCGGTGCGCGCGGCACCGAGGGGAAGATCGCGGCGATCCGGTGGGCGCGGGAGCGCAAGGTTCCCTTCCTCGGCATCTCGCTGGGCATGCAGCTCGCCGCGGTGGAGTACGCGCGGGCGGTGCTCGGCCTGGAGAAGGCCAACTCGCTGGAATTCGATCCCCGCACGCACGATCCGATCGTCGTTCCGCTGGATCCGCCGCCGAATCCCAAGGGCATGCGCCTGGGCGCCCATCCCTGCCGGCTCCAGCCGGGGACGCTGGCGCACAAGCTCTACGGCGTCGACGAGATCGCCGAGCGGCATCGCAACCGCTACGAGCTCAACAACGCCTACCGCAAGCGCCTCGAAAAGGCGGGCATGGTCTTCTCCGGACTCGAGCCGAGCCAGGGCCTGATCGAGATCCTCGAACTCCCCGACCACCCCTTCTTCCTGGGGATCCAGGCGCATCCGGAGTTCCGGTCCAAGCCCATGCTCCCCCATCCCCTCTTCGTCGGGCTGGTCGAGGCCGCGCTCGCCTACCGCGAGCAGAAGGAACCCGCGACCTCCAACGTCGTTCCGGTGCGCGGTGCCAAGAGCGCGAAGGGAGAGGGCTGAGTGGCGGTCCTGTGTCGGATCCGGGAGGACGTCGCGGCCGGCGACGGGCAGAAGCTCCTGCTCATCGCCGGCCCCGACGTGGTCGAGACCGAGGAACAGGTCCTCGCCACGGCACGCGAAGTCCTGCGCGTCTCGCGCGCCTACGGTTTGCCCGCGGTCTTCAAGTGCTCCTTCGACAAGGCGAACCGCACCTCCCTCGACTCCTACCGCGGGCCGGGCATGGAGAAGGCGCTGGCGCTCTTTAGCGTGGTGAAGGAAGAGACGGGGCTGCCCGTCGTCACCGACGTCCACGAGACCCACCAGGTGGGGCCCGTGGCAAAGGTGGTGGACATGGTGCAGGTCCCCGCCTTCCTCTGCCGGCAGACGGATCTCCTCGTCGCCTGCGCGAAGAGCGGTCGACCGGTGCTGGTGAAGAAGGGGCAGTTCGTCGCGCCGCGGGACATGCGCCACGCGGTGGACAAGCTCCGCATGAGCGGCTGCGAGGACATCCTCCTCGCGGAGCGCGGCACCACCTTTGGCTACAACAACCTCGTGGTGGACATGCGCTCGCTTCCCCTGATGCGCGAGATCGGCGTGCCCGTCTGCATGGACGCCACCCACGCCGTGCAGCTTCCCTCCGCGGCGGGCGGCGCCTCGGGCGGCGAACGGCGCTTCGTGGCCGGGCTCGCCCGCGCGGCGGTGGCCATGGGAGCCGACGCGCTCTTTCTGGAGATCCACCCCGATCCCGATCGCGCCCTCTGCGACGGCCCCAACTCGCTCGACTTTTCGCTCTTCGAGCAGGTGGTGCGGGAGGCGGTGGCCATCCGTCGGGCGCTCGGCGCACCGTGACGGCGCGCGCGGCGACGCTCGTTCTCGGCCATCCTCACTCCGTGCCCCGGACCGGGGTCGGCGCGCGCCGGCGGCTCTCGTCGCCGGTGCCGAGCCGGCCTCCCTCTCCCGCTCCCCAGCAGTAGGCGGTCCCGCCCGCCTCGATCGCACAGGCATGGCGGGTCCCCGCCGCCACCTCGGAAAAGCGCGCGCCGTCGAACGGGGGATCGACCGGGAGGGGCAGGGGGTTGAACTCCTCGTCGAGTTCCGCGCGGCCGATCTGGCCCTCGTCGTTCGCGCCCCAGCAGAGGACGTTCCCATCCTCGCCGAGGGCGCAGCCGAGGTCCCCGCCCGCCGCCACGTGGACGAAGCGCCGCTCGGAGGCCACGAGTCGGGGCACCGCCTCGCCGCCGGTCCGGCCGTCGCCGATCTGCCCGAGCGCGGAACGTCCCCAGCAGCGGATGCGGCCCTCCGCATCCAGGCCGCAGGCGTGGCCGGCGCCGAGGGCGAGCTGCACGAAGGAGACCTCGGGGACGGCGACGGGGCTCGACTCGAAGGCGTTCGACGAGGCGCCGCCGAGCTGCCCCTCGTCGTTCCTTCCCCAGCACCAGGGCCGGCCGTCGAAGTCCAGTCCGCACGTGAAGCCATCGCCGGCGGCCAACGCCGCGAGCGGCGGCGACAGGACGGCGACCGGCTCGGCGCTCGGCGTGAGCGCGTCGTTGCCGAGCTGACCGTGGGCGTTGCCGCCGAAACAGTGGGCCGATCCATCGGTGGCGAGGAAGCACGCGTGATCCGCGCCCACCGCGACCGCCCAGGGCCGCTGGGGCAGCTCGAGCGGCACGGGCTCGGCGGTGGGGGCGCGGCCCGGGACGGCCCCCCAGCAGAGGGCCTCGTCCTCCGCGGAGATGCCGCAGCCGTAGCCGTGCCCGGCGGCGATCTCCTTCCATCGCGTTTTGTCGAGGGTCGGGGTGGGAACGAGGGCCGAGGCGAGGTCGGCGCGCCCGAGCTGGCCGTGGGCGTTGTCGCCGAAGCAGAGCGCCTCGCCCGAGCGGAGCAGGCCGCAGCCGTGGTCCTCGCCGAGTGCGAGCGAGGTGAAGGCCCACCGCGCGCGCAGGGCGAGATCCTCGGCGGGCGCCCATCCATCGGCCTCCGCACCCAGGACGATCCGGCCCGGGCCGTCGATCTCGAGGTCGAAAGTGGCGAACCCACCTTCCGTGGCCGCCACGTCGAGGCCGGCGACGGCGAGCTCCGCGGGATCGAGGTCGCGCGCCAGGAGCCGGATCTCCGCGCTGCCTTCGGGCACGAGGTTCCCGAAGGCGTCGACCACCCCCACGCGGAGGGTTTGGGATACGCGCGCCTCGAGGAAGGCGGGCGGATCGAGAAAGCCCAGGCCGACGGGATCGGCGTGCGTCACGGCGAAGGGAGGGCCGAAGCCGACCGCCTGGTCGGATCGCGCCCGGAGCCGGATCTCCGCACCGGCGCGGACGAGGACGATCGCGCCGAAGCTGGCCACCCCGTCCAGGAGCGGCGCTCTGCCCAGGGCGACGACGCGCTCGTCGGCATAGACCGCTTCGAGTTCCACGTGCAGGCCCGCCGTGCGCACGCGGTGCCCGCCGGCGTCGCGCGCCTCCACCCGGATCGGCGCGGGCTGGGGCGTGCCCGCCACCACCGACGCGGGCGCGTCGAGGAAGTGAAGGCTGGAGGGCAACGGGCGCACGGTGATGGTCGTCTCGCTGGAGAGGGTGCCGTCGAGGATGGTCGCCTTCACCCGCGTGGCGCCGACGTCCACCGCTTCGAGCACGCCCAGCCGATCCACGACGGCGATCGAGGGATCCTCGACCTCCCAGGAAGCGAGGACCTCCGCGAGCTCCCGGCCCTCGGCATCGAGGGCGATGGCGCGCAGCGCGACCGATTGGCCGATGAAGGTGAGCGTGGGCTCCTTGGGCGAGATCCCGATCCGCGCCAGGCCCGGGGGCGGCGGGAGGACGCGGACGTGGGCTTTCGCGGCGATCCCGCCGTAGGCCGCGACGACGTCGGCCCGACCGCGGCCCACCGCGGTGACGACGCCGCCGTCGTCCACCGAGGCCACCGATGGATCGGTGGACGACCAGAGGATCCGCGCGTTGCGCAGCGGCCTTCCCTCGGCGTCGAGGACGGTGGCGTGCAGGGCACGGGTGGCGCCGATCGCGGTGAAATCGAGCGCTTCCTCGGAAAGCTCGATGCGCACGCCCTCCTCGGGAAGGAGGGGAACCGAGTCGGCCGATGGCGCGAAGCACGCCGCACAGACGAGGGCGAGCGTGAGCGCCGCGATCCTATGCTGCATCCGACCTCCGTCGCGCCCGCGGGCGGACGTTTTACGGGCAAATGTCGAGGATACTCGGGACCGCGCCGGCGGCAAAGACGGGGGCGGCGCGCGACCGGAGAATGCCCGGCTACGATCCTTCCGCCGCGCCGATGTCGCAGGCGCCATCCTGCGGGCGGGCCACGCCTCGCTGGTCCGTGGTCAGCGGTGTGCCGTCCACCGTCGTAAAGCGGTCGGCAGGGACCGCGTCGCGGGCCGGGCTGTTTTCGAGGAGCAGGACGGTGGGCGTGGGGCCGCCGTGATCGCCGAAGGTGCCGAGACGGGGCGGGAGCGGCTCGTCCACCGTGCCCGCGAGGTCGTTCTCGTGGGCTTCGAGATTGGAGGGAAGCGCACCGAAGAAGTTGTCGCCGAGCGAGGTGAAGGTGGATCCGAGACTGGCGGAGAGATCGCCGCCGAAGGGATGGGTGTTCTCGGCGAAGAGGTTGCCGACGGCGCGGAGCGTGCCGCTCCAGTGGAAGGTGCCTTCGTTCTTCGCGATCGTGTTGAAGCTCAGGTCGGCGCTCTTGCAGGAGACGACCGTGTTGCCCGCGTTCTCCACGATGGTGGTGTTGGTGAGCGTCAGCAAACCCTCGGCCACGTGGATCGCCGCCGCGCCGTCGGATTGGTTGTCGTACAGCGCGCCACCGTCCGATTCGCCCGCGTCGCCGCCGCGCAAGTCGAGATGCGCGAGGCGGACCGCGCCGTGCGAGAGGTCGAAGATCCGCGTCGTTTCCTCGGCGGCGATCTCCACGCGCGCGCCCCCGGGACCGAGGAGGCCGTCGAGGTCGAGGGAACCGTCGACGACGATGGCGGAGCGCACGAGGATCGTCCGGTCGGCTCCCGAGAAGGCTTCCGGATCGAAGCGGATCGCGGGGCGGTCGCCGCCTCCGCGTTCCGCGACGACGAGGGCCGCTCGGATCACCGCGCGCAGGCTGCCGGGGCCGTCGTCCTCGGCGCTGGTCACCCGGGCGACGGGAAGGAGGTCGACCTCGACCTCCACCGATTCGCCTCCCGCCGTGCCGCGGATCCGCAGGGAGAGCGGTGCATCGAGGCGCTCCACCGCCTCCCGATCCGCCGGCGCCGGCCGCGCCTCCCGCACCTTCGCTGTCTTCCGGAGGCTGGGCCGAGGGGCCGTCGCTGCCGCATCCGGCGAAGGCGAAAAGGAGAATCGGAGGGTGAGAGCGCCTCAGGCCAGGAGCGCGGCGGCGATGCGCTCGGCGGCCCGCCCGTCCCAGAAGCGCGGCGTGCGAGGCGTCTTGGCTCGGCCCGAGAGGACCTCGCGCGCGGCGGCGACGATGCGCGCGGGATCCCGGCCGACGAGCACGTTCGTGCCGTGCGTGACCGTCACGGGGCGCTCGGTGTTGTCGCGCAGGGTGAGGCAGGGGATGCCCAGGATGGTGGTCTCTTCCTGCAGGCCTCCCGAGTCGGTGAGCACCATCCGCGCGCCCGCCACCAGGCCGAGGAAGTCGAGGTAGCCGAGGGGCGGGAGGAGGCGGAGCCCGCGCGGCGGAGCGTCCAGGGCCTCGATCGCCTTGTGGGTCCGCGGGTGGGCCGGAAAGACGAGAGGGATCTCCTCCTGCACCTCCTCGAGTGCGCCGAGCAGCCGGCCCAGCATGGCGCGGTCGTCGACGTTCGCGGGGCGGTGGAGGGTGACCACCGCGTAGCCGCCCTCCCGAAGGCCGTGGGCCGCCCATGGCGCGCGGGCGCGGGCGCGATCGAGGTGGGTGTGCAGCGCGTCGATGAGGACGTTGCCCACCAGGCGGATGCGGGCCGGCTCGATGCCTTCGCGCAGGAGGTTCTCGTCCGCGTCCTCGGACGGCGTCAGCAAGAGGTCGCAGACGCGGTCGGTGAGGACGCGGTTGATCTCCTCCGGCATCGTCATGTCGAAGCAGCGCAGGCCGGCCTCCACGTGGGCGCAGGGGACGTTGAGCTTGGCCGCCACCAGGGCGCAGGCGAGGGTGGAGTTCACGTCGCCCACGACCACCACGCGATCCGGCCGCTTCTCGAGCAGGACCTTCTCGAAACCGAGCATGACCTTGGCCGTCTGCTCGGCGTGCGAACCGGAGCCCACGCCGAGCGCGAGATCCGGGCGCGGCAGGCCCAGATCGGCGAAGAAGACGTCGGACATCGAGGGGTCGTAGTGCTGGCCGGTGTGGAGGAGGAGCTGGTCGACGCCTCGCTCGGCCAGGGCTCGCATGACTGGCGCGATCTTCATGAAGTTGGGCCGGGCGCCCACCACGTGGAGGAGCTTCATCCCCCGGCAAGCTGGGGAGCGGAGTGCGCGGGGGCAAGCCTGGGTGGCGCGCTCTTCATGGTTTCCCAAAGGGGTTTCTGTTATCTAGCCCGGCCATGAACATCGCGGTCATCGGCACGGGCTACGTCGGCCTCGTCGTGGGGACGGGCTTTTCGGACTTCGGCAACGACGTCACCTGTGTGGACGTGGACGAGGCGAAGATCGAAGCCCTGCGCCGCGGCGAGATCCCCATCTACGAGCCGGGGCTCGAAGAGCTCGTGGAGCGCAACGTGCGGGCGGGCCGCCTGCACTTCACCACCGACCTCCGGGAGGCGGTGCGCAATGCCCGGGTGGTCTTCATCGCGGTGCAGACGCCGGAGGGCGAGGACGGCAGCGCAGACCTCCAGTACGTCCTCCAGGCGGCGCGCCAGATCGGCGAGGCGATCGAGGACTACACCGTGGTCGTGCAGAAGAGCACCGCACCGGTGGGGACGACCGACCGGATCGCCGCCGAGATCGCGAAGGTCACCGAGGTGCCCTTCGACGTCGTCGCCAACCCGGAATTCTTGCGCCAGGGCGCCGCGGTGGACGACTTCCTCTCGCCCGATCGGATCGTGATCGGCGCCGACAGCGAGCGCGCCCGCGACCTGGTGGCCTCTCTCTACGCGCCCTTTTTGCGCAAGTCGGACCGCATCCTCTTCATGGACCCACGCTCGGCCGAGCTCTGCAAGTACGCGGCGAACGCCATGCTCGCCACGCGCATCTCCTTCATGAACGAGATCGCTCGGCTGTGCGAGCGCGTGGGCGCCGACGTGGAGCACGTGCGCCGCGGGGTGGCCGCGGACAACCGCATCGGTCCCGCCTTCCTCTTCCCCGGCCCGGGCTTCGGCGGCTCGTGCTTCCCCAAGGACATGCGGGCCCTCCGCGCCACCGCCCGGGAGCACGGCCTCGACCTCGCCATCCTCCGCGCCGTCGACGAGGTCAACGAGGAGCAGAAGACGATGCTCCTGCGCAAGGCCATCCGGTACTTCGGCGAGCGCGGCCTGGCGGAGAAGACCTTCGGCGTCTGGGGCCTGGCCTTCAAGCCGAAGACCGACGACATGCGCGGCGCCTCCTCGATCCCGCTGATCGAAGGGCTGCTCGGCAAGGGCGCGACGGTGATCGCGCACGATCCGGTGGCCATGCCGACGGCGAAGCGCATCTTCGGCGACCGCATCCTCTACGCGGACTCGCCATACAAGGCCGCGGAGGGCGTCGACGCGCTCTTCGTCGTCACCGAGTGGCACGAGTTCCGCCGGCCCGACTTCGAGCGGCTCCGGGCCTCGATGAAGAGCCCGGTGATCTTCGACGGCCGCAATCTCTACGAGCCGAAAGAAATGAAGGAACTCGGCTTTCAATACCATGCTTTCGGCCGACGGGCGCGGTAGCGCACGCGCTCTCGTTCGTGATATGGCGCCGCACCTCGGAGGCGCAGCATGAGCGAACGCATCGCGGTGATAGGATTGGGATACGTGGGGCTCCCGGTCGCGATCGCCCTGGCCAAGAAGTTCCCCGGCACCATCGGTTTCGACGTCAATCCGAAACGCATCCAGGCGCTGAAGGAGGGACGGGACGCCACCGGCGAGGTGGATTCCGAGGATCTGCGGGCGACGACGCTCCGCTTCACGCACGACCCGGCCGAACTGCGCGGCGCGACCTTCTTCGTGGTCGCCGTGCCGACGCCGGTGGACGCCAACCGCCGCCCCGACCTCGAGCCGCTGCGCCGAGCGAGCGAGACGGTCGGCGCCGCCCTCGCGCCGGGCGCCGTCGTGGTGTACGAGTCCACGGTCTACCCCGGCGTCACGGAGGATTTCTGCGGGCCGATCCTCGAGAGGGTTTCGGGCCTTCGGCGGGGACGGGATTTCTTCCTCGGCTACTCGCCCGAACGCATCAATCCCGGTGACAAGGAACACACCCTCGAGCGCGTCACCAAGGTGGTCTCCGGGGAAGACGAGGCGACCCTCGAGCGCGTGGCCGCGGTCTACGGCGCGATCGTCCCCGTCGGCGTGCACCGCGCCCCCTCGATCCGCGCCGCGGAGGCCGCGAAGGTGATCGAGAACGCCCAGCGCGATCTCAACATCGCCTTCATGAACGAGCTGGCGATGATCTTCGACCGCCTGGGCCTGCGGACCAAGGACGTGCTCGCCGCCGCGCGCACCAAGTGGAACTTCCTCCCCTTCACGCCGGGGCTCGTCGGCGGCCACTGCATCGGCGTCGATCCCTACTACCTCACGCACAAGGCGGAGGAGGTGGGCTACCACCCGCAGGTGATCCTCGCGGGCCGGCGGATCAACGACGGCATGGGCGCCTTCGTGGCCCAGAAGACGGTCAAGCTCCTCGCGAGCGGGGGCGAGTTCGTCAAGGGCGCGCGGGTGGGCGTTCTCGGCCTGACCTTCAAGGAGGACGTGCCCGACCTGCGCAACAGCCGCGTGGTCGACATCCTGCGCGAGCTCGAGAGCTTCGGCATCGAGGCCGTCGTCCACGATCCGCTCGCCGATCCCGAGGAGGCGCGGGAGGTCTTCGGCGTCCCGGTGAGCGATCTCTCCGCCTTCCGCGATCTGCACGCGCTCGTTTTCGCGGTGCCGCATCGCGTCTACCGCGAGATGGGAGCGACCGCTCTCGGAAGCATGGTGCGCAGCGGTGGCGTCTTCGTGGACGTCCGCAGCGCCTTCGATCCCTCGGATCTCCCCTCGAACCTTCGGTACTGGAGCTTGTGATGAGCGCCACCTACGCCGCCGCGCGAAAGGCGATCGCCGCCCGGCCGCGGCGCTGGCTCGTGACCGGCGCCGCGGGTTTCATCGGCTCGCACCTCGTGGAGACCCTCCTCCGCCTCGGGCAGGAGGTCGTCGGCCTGGACAATCTCTCCACCGGACACCGCGAGAACCTCGAGGACGTGATCCGCGCAGTGGGGGAGGAGGGGGCCGCGCGCTTCCGCTTCCTCCTCGGCGACATCCGCGATCCGGAGAGCTGTGCCGAGGCGTGCGACGGCGTGGAGATCGTCCTGCACCAGGCAGCCCTGGGCTCGGTGCCGCGGTCGATCGAGGATCCCGTGGCGAGCCACGCCTCCAACGTGGACGGATTCGTCCAGATGCTCGTCGCCGCGCGCGACGCGGGGGTGAAGCGCTTCGTCTACGCGAGTTCGAGCTCGGTCTACGGCGACGAGCCGACGCTTCCCAAGGTCGAGGGTCGAGAGGGGCGGCTGCTCTCGCCCTACGCCGCGACGAAGAAGATCGACGAGATCTACGCCGAGGTCTTCGGTCCCACCTACGGGATGGAGATCGTCGGCCTGCGCTACTTCAACGTCTTCGGCCCGCGGCAAGATCCCCGCGGACCCTACGCGGCGGTGATCCCGCGGTGGATCCTCGGCCTGCTGCGGGGCGAGACCTGCCGGATCTTCGGCGACGGCGAGACCTCCCGCGACTTCTGCTACGTCGACAACGCGGTGCAGGCGAATCTCCTCGCCGCCGTGGTGGAGGACCGGGAGGCGATCGGCCGCGTCTACAACGTGGCCTGCGGTGAGACGACCACGCTCAACCAGCTCTTCGCGGTGTTGCGCGACGCGGTGGCCGCGCACGTCCCGAGCGCCGCCGGAGCCCGGCCGAGCTACGAGGACTTCCGCCCCGGCGACGTCCGGCACTCCCTGGCGGACATCGGCCTGGCGTCGCGGCTGCTCGGCTACGCGCCGACCCATCGGATCGGCGACGGGATCGGCGCCACGGTGGCGTGGTTCGCCGATGCCGCCCAGCGCAAGCGCTTCGCAGCCTAGGAAACCCGCCGCCCGCGCGAAGAGACGAAGAAAGGGGCCCTCGAGGGGCCCCTTTCCACGTTCACGGCGCGACGTGGTTCAGGGCTTGTAGATCGCCGTGATCACCTGCGTGAACAGCGGGCGATCGCAGGCCCAATCGAAGTCCGGCACGCCATCGCAGGCCGGGAAGGCGCCGCGGTTTTCCGGGGTGCAGTAGACGCCGGGCTGGAAGGCGGCGGCGTCGTTGCTCACCGTCCACGCGCCGACGTTGCCGAACCAGGAGCCGCCGAGGCCTTCCTCGAAGTTGTAGAGCACGCGGGTCTGGCCGCCCGAGCGCGCGACGATCGCGAGGAGGCTCGGGTTGGGCGTGCACGAGGAGGGGAACTCGCAGAAGGGCGCGAGCGAGATGTCGAGGCTGTCGTCGCCGAGGTCCAGACCGAGGGAGGGGTCGTACTCCACGGGAATCCCGCCCGTGCTTTCGAAGCGGTAGAGCGCGGCGATGTTCAGATCACCGATGACGATGGTCCAGTTGCCCATCCGGCGCAGGCGGACCGACTCGCCGCGCTGGAAGATGCCGGACTGGATGTTGCTCGGGAAAACCAACTGGTACCGGACGTCGACGTGCCCCTCGTCGGGAACCTCTTCGTCGGCCCAGGCGAAGGTCATCGACTCGCCGACGGTGCTGATCACCTTCATGTCGATCGCCAAACCGTCCTCGAGCTCCGTGTAGCGGAGGGAACCGGAACCGTCGACATCCATGTAGAAGCCGGAGTTCTCCATGGCGTTGTAGGGGACGTCGCGCAAGCGCGGCAGGTGCGCGGCCTCGGTGCACTCGCCGCCCTCCACCGTACCGCCCGTGCCGCCGCTGCCACCCATACCGCCCGTGCCGCCGGTGCCACCGCTGCCGCCCGAGCCGCCGTCGCCGCCGGTGCCACCGTCGCCGCCGGTCCCTCCGGTGCCCTGCTTGCCCGCGGTGCCGCCCGTGCCGTTGTCGTCATCGGGGGATTCGTCCCCGCAGGCGACGACGCCGAGCGCGAACAGGGCGGTCGTCACCAGGATCAAAAAGCGCTTGCTCATCCCAGATCTCCTTCGGTTGCTGGACGCTCGTCGCCCGGGATTGTTACAGAAGCGCATTCCGAAGAAAAGCGGCGAGGATGGCCATGGTTTCGGACTGGATGCAACGGGCGCGGAAGGTGGGGCTCCTCGTCCTGGACGTGGACGGCGTCCTCACGGACGGCGGGCTCTACTACGGGCCGGAGGGAGAGGCGCTCAAGCGCTTCGACGTCAAGGACGGGCACGGCATCGTGCTCTGCCGGGACGTCGGCCTGCCGACGGCCATCCTCACGGCGCGATCCTCCAAGGCCGTCGAGGTGCGGGCGCGGGAGCTGCGGATCCCGTGGGTCCTGCAGGGGGAGAGGGACAAGAAAGCGGGCCTCGACAAGCTGCTCTCGCTCTGTGGGCTCGAGGCGCACGAGCTCGCCTACATCGGCGACGACCTCAACGACCTGCCGGTGCTCACCCGGGTCGGCTTCTCGGCCGCGCCGGCCGACGCGCGGCCCGAGGTGAGAGAGCGCGTCCACTACGTCTGCCAAAACCGCGGCGGCCACGGGGCGGTGCGCGAGCTCTGTGAACTCCTCCTGCGCGCCAAGGGCCTGTGGGACGCGGCGCTCGCCCTCCATCCGCCGATGCCATGAGCGCGCCCGCCCCTCGCGTCCCGCTGCGCAAGCGGATCAAGCGCTTCCTCCGCGCCTATGCCCTCCTCGGCCTGCTCGCCGTGCTCGGACGCCTCCCCTTCGGCTTCGCCCTCCGCTTCGGCGCCGGGGCGGGCCGCCTCGCCTACCGCCTCCTCGGCAAGGAGAGGCGCCGATCGCTCGCGCACCTCGCGATCGCGTTCCCCGACAAGAGCGAGGCGGAGCGCGAAGCGATCGCCTTGCGGATGTTCGAGCAGCTCGGGATCTCGGCGATGGAGATCGCCCAGCTGCGCCGGATCGACCGCATGCTCGAAGACTACGTGACGCTCGACGAGCGGACGGCGGACATTCTCCGCCGCGTACCCACCGGCGCGGGGGCGGTGATGATCACGGGCCACGTCGGCAACTGGGAGCTGCTCTTTCGCCGGTGCCTGCGTGCGGGCTTCGACGCCTACGCGGTGGGCAAGGAGAGCCACGATCCCCGGTTCACCCGGCTGATGGAGAGGGTCCGCGGGCGGGACCGGGTGATCTGGCGCGGCGCCGACGGCGCCTCCCGCCGCATGCTCCAGGTCTTTCGCAAGAACGGTTACCTCGCGCTGCTCATGGACCAGGACACGAAGGTCCAGGGCGTCTTCGTCCCCTTCTTCGGACGGCTCGCCCACACGCCCCGCGCCCCCGCCGATCTCGCCCTGCGCATGGGGGCGGGCGTGGCAGCCATCTTCATCCATCGCCGGCCCGAAGGCGGCCACGTCGTCACCGCGCGGGAGATTCCCCTTCCCGAGGGCCGGGGCGAAGAGGCCGTGGTCGAGCTCACCGCGGCGATGACCCGCGCCATCGAGGAGGAGATCCGGCGGCATCCCCACGAGTGGGTCTGGATGCACGAGCGGTGGAAGACACGGCCCCCTTCCGAGGCGCCGGCGAAGAAATCGGTCGATCCAGCGGTTGAACGAAGCGCATAGCAAGTTCTGTGCCCCCGGTCCCCGCTTTCCTTTACCGGGCGATCGCCGGGTGTTAGGTTGCGAGCGCATGTTCGAGTCGTCGCCAGCCAACGCCGTGCGCCGCGGCACGGGCCGTTCGGGCCGGATGGGCCTTTGGGCCCTCCTGTTCGGCCTGTCCGCCTGCGTCCAGCCGCCGTCGGGCGATGGCGCGCCGCCGGCGATCGCGCTGCACGGGATGACCCTCCGCCAGTACCCGCCGGGCAAGCCGGCGCGCGTGGTCCGGGCGAAGGAAGTCACCTACCAGCGCGGCACGGGCGTGGTCGCCGGGCGCTCGATCGTGGTGGATCTCCCGCCGGGCGAGGAGTTCCGGCGGGGCGGGGCGCGCATCGCCATCGACCGCGCCCAGGGCGATACGGAGGGGAAGGGCGCCGTGGCGGAAGGCCCGATCCTCGTGGAGACGGGCGCCGGGGACGTGGGCGAGACCGTCGGCTCGATCTGGGACGGCGAGGCCCGGACCCTCGCGGGCGAGGCACCGGTCGAGGTGCGCGGCCCGAACTACGCGCTCACCGGCGGCTCCTACCACTACCAGGCGGACACCCAGACCCTCGCTCTCCGCGACGGCGTGGAGTTCCGATCCCGGCCGGTCGCGGAGGAGGGCGCCTCGGCGCCACCGCCTCCCCTCGATCTGCAGAGCCCCCACCTCACGGTGCACCACCGCGAACGCCGGGCGGTCTTCGGCGGCGGCGTCGTGCTCACGCAGGGGGATCTGGTCGTGCGCTGCCCGGAGCTGGTCGCCCACTACGACGAGGCCTCGCGGATCCGCCGCGTGGTCTGCACCGACCAGGTGCGGGCCGAGCAGGGCGACCGGACCATGGAAGCCGGGAGCGGCGAATTCGACAACGTCCGTCGGACCCTCACCCTGCGCGGCGAGCCCGTCATCCGCGAGGGGCAGCGCTGGATCCGCGGCGAGGTGATGACCTGGGAGGTGGACGCCCGGGTGGCCCACGTGGAGAAGGGGGAGGCCGAGCTCCCCGCGGCCGACCTCCCCGATCGGCCGCAGGCGGCGCGTGCGGCGCCCATGCGCGTGGTCTCCTCCCGCATCCACTACACCGCCGACGATCGCACGGCGCGCTTCGACGGAGACGTGGTCGCGCGCCGCGCGACCATGACGCTGCGGGCGAACCGCCTGGTCGCCGTCGGGGCGGAGGACGGAAGCCTCCAGTCCGCGTGGACCGAGGCCGGCCCGGTCACGGTGGTCGAGGGGAACCGGCATGCGCGCGCGCAGCAGGCCCACTTCCTCTCCAACGGGCAGCGGCTCGTGCTCACCGGCGCGCCGCGCTTCTCCGAGGGCGAGAGCTGGCTCGAGGGGGATCGGGTGGTCTTCTTCATCGGCGAGGATCGCGTGGAGGTGGACCGGCCGCGTGCCGCCTTCCCCCTCGACCGCGCGGCGGGAGGGAGCGATCGATGAGCGTGGTGGGGGCGACGGCGCTGCCCACCTTGCGGGCGGAAGGGCTGGTGAAGGCCTTCCGCGGGCGGCGGGTGGTGGACGGCGTGAGCCTGGAGGTCGCGCGGGGCGAGGTGGTCGGCCTGCTCGGTCCCAACGGCGCGGGCAAATCCACCTCGTTCAACATGATGGTGGGCATGCTCCGCCCGGACGAGGGCCGGGTCTTCTTGGGCGACGCCGATCTCACGCGCGAGCCCATGTACCGCAGGGCGCGCGCGGGCATCGGCTATCTGCCGCAGGAGGCCTCGGTCTTTCGCAAGCTGACGGTGCGCGAGAACTTCCTCGCGGTGCTCGAAGGGCTGCCGCTCACCAAGCAGGAGAGGCTCGCGCGGTGCGAGCAGCTCCTCGAGGAGTTCGGACTGCAAAAGGTCGCGAATGCGAAGGGCGAGACCCTCTCGGGCGGAGAGCGGCGCCGCTGCGAGATCGCGCGCTCGCTCATCCCCGGGCCCTCCTTCATCCTCTTCGACGAGCCCTTCGCCGGCGTCGATCCGATCAACGTCGCGGAGATCCAGCGGCAGATCGCGGATCTGAAGCGGCGGGGTCTCGGCGTGCTGATCACCGACCACAACGTCCGGGAGACTTTGGGCATCTGCGACCGCGCCTACATCATCGCGGGCGGAAAGATCCTCGAGGAGGGCACGCCCGCGCAGGTGGCGGCCAGCGAGAGGGCGCGCTCGATCTATCTGGGTGAGAAGTTCCGCCTCGAATGAGGG
>DATGOH010000218.1:0-2284 GCA_035306165.1 Ferdinandcohnia sp. | reverse complement strand
CAACCTCCGCGACGCCACCGAGTTCGGCGTCAACTTCCACGCCGGCGCGGCGGTCGAGACGGTGGACGGCATCGCGCCGATCGTCCTGGGCAACCAGGTGGGCCAGGCCTCCTCGCTAAACCTCTCGAGCCTGCTCACCATGGGCGGCTTTCTGGCCGGCATCCAGGGCTCGCCCGTCCCCGCCGTGGCGGAGCTCGGCATCAACCTCCCCTCCTTCGGCGTGATCCTGCACGCGATGACCACGAGCTCCGACGTCAACGTGCTCTCCACGCCGCACCTGTTGACCACCGACAACGAGGAGGCGGAGATTACGGTGGGCCAGAACGTCCCCTTCCAGGCCGGCTATGCGCCGCAGGGTCTGTCGAACCTCTTGACCGGCCAGCAGGCCAACAGCATCTCGGGAGGCTTGCTCGGGACGGCGCTCGGCAGCTTCGGCCTCTCCTCCCTCTATGCGCCCATCCAGCGGCAGAACGTCGAGCTCAAGCTCAAGATCAAGCCGCAGATCAACGAGAGCGATTACGTTCGGCTCGAGATCGAACAGCAGACCGAGGAGATCGCCGAGCAGGATCCCGTCCTCGGCCCGACCACCGCGCGGCGCACCGCCAAGACGGTGATCGTGGCGAAGGATCAGAACACGGTCGTGATCGGCGGCCTGGTGCAGGAGCGCACCATCAAGTCGGTGGCGAAGACGCCGATCCTGGGTGACATCCCGGTGCTGGGTTGGCTCTTCCGCGACACCTCGACGACCAAGGCCAAGACCAACCTCCTGCTCTTCCTCACGCCGTACATCATCCGGGACCAGGAGGACTTCCGCCGCATCTTCGAGCGCAAGATGCGCGAGCGCGAGCAGTTCATCGCCACCTTCTACGGCAGCAGCACCGAGTACGAGGTGCCGATCGACTTCGCGCGCAAGGCGGGGCCGGTGGCGCTGCTCGCCCGCGACGTCGAAAAGGAGCTCAGCCGCCTGGAGAACGGAGGGCCGGGCGCGCCGGGCGAGGTGCGCATCGCGCCGCGCTCGGCGCCGCAGGACGAGCTCCCCATCGACGAAGCGCCCGCGCCGCAGCCCGCCGAGGAGCCGACCGAGGTGCCCGCCGAACGGCCGGACGCGCCCGCGTCGGAGGGAGATCAATCGTCCGGGGACGCCGCGCAGGAGTCCGCCCCCGAGACGGAGGAGGCCGCGCCCTGAACCGGGGAAGGCGAGGCCCTTCCCGGACCGTTGGTAGGAGACGATGAGCGAGATGCACGCTGGACAGATCCAGGGCGACCGGTCGGTACCGGTGGAGGAACTCCGGATCCTCCCCCTGGGCGAGATCCTCGTCCGCACCGTCGGCCTCGATCCCGAGAAGATCGACGAGGCACTCGAGCGCCAGGCCGAGAGCGGCGGGAGGATCGGCGAAATCCTGGTGGCGATGAAGGCCGTCACCGAGGAGGAGATGCTGCGCGCCCTCGCCCTGCAGCTCGATCTCCCCTTCGTGGAGAAGCTCTCGGGCGATGCGATCGACAGCGAACTCGTCCGCCGCATCCCCATCAACTTCGCGCGGCAGTTCCGCCTCATCCCCGTCGCGCGTACGCCGGAGGGCGTGGAGGTCGCCACCGCCGATCCCCTGGCCGTGGACGCGCTCGACCAGGCGCGCCTCTCTCTGGGTGCGCCCGTCTTCCCGGTGGTCGCGACCTCGCAGACGGTGATCGACGCGATCCACTCGGTCTACGAGCGGATCGCCCACGAGGCGGACATCGGCGAGGAGCTCGACGCCGAGGAGCACGACAACCTCGCGCAGGAGGTCGAGGAAGCGCCCGACCTCATCGACTCCGGCGACGACGAGGCGCCGATCATCCGCCTGGTGAACTGGCTGCTCAAGCGGGCGGTCAAGGAGCGCGCCAGCGACATCCACATCGAGCCCTTCGAAAAGGAAGTCATCGTGCGCTTCCGGGTGGACGGCGTGCTCAAGGAGGTGATCAAGCCGCCCAAACGATTCCAGAAGGCCATCACCTCCCGCATCAAGATCATGGGGCAGCTCAACATCGCCGAGACGCGCCTGCCCCAGGACGGCCGCATCCGGATCAAGATCGCCGGCAAGGAGGTCGACATCCGGCTCTCCACCGTGCCGACCACATGGGGCGAGAGCTGCGTGATGCGTCTGCTCGACAAGAGCAACGTCCTGCTGAACCTCGAGGAGATCGGCTTCGAACCCGACCAGCTCGAGATCGTCGACCAGCTCATCCACCGCTCGCACGGCATCTTTTTGGTCACCGGCCCCACCGGCTCCGGCAAGACGACCACGCT
>DATGOH010000217.1:0-4433 GCA_035306165.1 Ferdinandcohnia sp. | reverse complement strand
GGAGGACGGCCCATGATGCGCTTGCTCGCGCTGCTTTTCGCCTCGCTCTGGCTCGTCGCCTGCTCCGACGACGCCCCGGAGTGCAGGCTGCGTCCCTCGGGCACACCGGGCATCCGCATCCTCGAATGTCCGGGCGGGGTCGCGCACATCGCGGGCGGCAGTGGAGAGGCGAGCTGCGTGCTCACGCTCGAAAAAGAGGGCTGGAAGCGCGTCACCTGCTCGGACGGCACCTCCGTGCTGCTCGACCCGGAGGGCAACGTCCACTACCCCGGCAGCGGCGCGATCGTGGGAACCGCCATGCGGGTGGGGACGGAAGGCGATCACGCCGGGATCCGCGTCCGAGCGGTCGGCACGCCCTTCGAGACGCGCACCGATGCCGAGGGCCGTTTCGCGCTCGCCAATCTCCCCGCCGGAATCTACCGCGTGAGGATCGAAGCCGAAGGGCGCGTTCCCGCCGTGCGGGACAACGTTCCCGTGGTCAACGGCGCCTATTCGCTCGGGACGATCGAGCTCGCGGTCGCGCTCCGCCTCTCGGAGCAGAGCAACGCGGAGGTGATTCCCTCGCCGTCCCACGACACCCTCCTCGTGCTGGAGGCGCATCCGAGCGGCAATCCGCTGTGGTTGGTCCACCTCGAGACGTGGGAGAAGACCCTCCTCTCCTCGAACGCGCACGGCCCCGCCTATCGCTTCGACGGCCGGAAAGTGCTGTGGACGGAGAACCTCACCTCGCGGTCGAGGATCTACGTGTACGACGTGGACAGCGGGGAGAAGGAGGTGCTCCCGGTCGAGGGGCTCGAGGCGATCTTTTTCCCCGACGGGCGCGCCGTCCTCGTGCGCCAACAGGAGGAGTTCGTCAACCGCCTGACCGTGCACGACCTGGTCGAGAAGGAAACGATCGCCCTCGGCCCGTGGATTCCGCGCATCCTCTCGGAGCTTCCCATGGGGCCGGACGGCGGCTCGGTGGTCTATCTCGCCAACTCGCAGCTCGTCCTCTACGACCACGAGAACCGGGAGACCATGGCGGTCGCGAGTTCCATGACGCAGTTCGAGGACGTCCACTTCCACCCCTCGGGTCGGCTCGTGGCGATCCGCCGGCAGGATTCGGCGCAGACGGCGACCCTGCTGCTCGTCGACCTCTCGCGAGGGACGACGACCATCCTGAGCGAGAGCCTCGAGGGGAGGATGCTCTTCCAGGCACCGGACGGCAGCCTCCTCTGGCGCGAGGACGGGGTGTGGACGTTCTGGGACGGCGCGCGCCGCGAAACGACGACCGTCCCCTTCCCGAACGTCCCCGACGAGGAGATCGCCTGGCTGCCGGACGGCAGCGGTGCGCTCCACGTGGCGCTCCCGACCGTTCGCATGTGGAGGCGCGACGACGGCGAGGTGCGAACGATCTCCGACCGCGCGCTCGGCAAGCCGCGCTTCACGCGCGACGGCGCCTACATGTTCTTCGAGAGCCTCCAGGAGGGCGTGCAGTTCACGCTCGTGGTCCGGCTGAACGACGGCCACCGAGTGGTGATCGAGCAGACGGGCTGGGAGGTCGGTCCCGGGCCCAGCCTCCTCGTCCGCATGGGCGCCGACCGATTCGCCGCCTACGACGCCAAGACGGGGAAGCTCGAAGAGGTCGACGTGCCCTCCGTCAAGGGCCTGTACGTGCACGAGCGGAAGCTCGTCCTCGCCGGCCGGCCGGGAGGGTCGCGCGAATTCCTGCTCGGCATCTGGGACGGTTCGACGCGTAAGCTGACGTGGCTCACCGCCGGCAACGACCCCGTGCTCTCGAGCGGCGGACGCTACCTGTTCTACCGGGGCTGCCCCCTCCAGGGAGAGACCGGCGGCATGCCCTGCACGCAGCTCTACCGGGTCGACCTGGACACGGGGGTCTACGACCACGTCGCCGGCAACGTGGATTTCTCCCAGCCGGGCGATCTCCAGGAGCGCTTCTACCGCTTCCGGGTGTTCGGGACGGGCGACGAAGAAGGCCTCTACGTCGCCCGCGCCGACGGCTGAACGACGCCCCGGCGGTGCGCTCCTCCCCCGACCCGTTCGCCTCGGCACCCATCGGGTGGCTTCACCGCGGCCTCCGAGGTGCCGAATCTCCCGCCATCGGCCCGTGGGCCCGATGCCCTCGGCTCGCGGGAACCTTCTTTCGAATGGGGCGTGCCAGGGCCTGCGCACGTCACAGGGGTGGTGGAGATGAGACGATCCGTTTGGTTGGGAGCGGCGGTTGTGATCCTGGTGTTCGCGCAGGGCTGCGGCGGCGGCGCGGACTGCGAGGGCCTGTGCGAACGGGCCCAGGAATGCCTGGCGGGTACGGACGGCCAGCGAAGGACCTGCGAGGACACCTGCGAGTCCATCGCCGACCGGAGCGACCAGAACGAGGACGACATCGAGGACTGCCGGGAGTGCATCGACGACCGGTCTTGCTCCGAGGCCTTCCCCAACGACTCCATCGTGGGCGGCTCCTGTGAGAGCCGTTGCCGGACGGCGGCGCCGGCGTTGGCCGCCTTCGGCCTGGGCGGCGAAGGCGGCTCGGGTGGCACCGGCGGCGAAGGCGGCACCGGCGGCGAGGGCGGCGCCGGCGGCACCGGTGGCACGGGCGGCACCGCTGGCACCGGCGGTGACGGCGGGACGGCAGGCACGGGCGGCACCGCTGGCAACGGCGGCAGCGGCGGCAACGGTGGCAATGGTGGCAACGGAGGCAACGGCGGAGACGGCGAGAGCTGAGGCCCTGCCACACGGCGCCGCATTCCGAAGGGACGGGCTTCGCCCGTCCCTTTTTCATTGGCCGGGACCGCTACCCCTTTTCCGTGCACACGTTCGAATGATGACATTTTCTCCGAAGCTGTGTGACAATCCTGCGCACTGAATCGGTTGTCGGAGGAATGCGCACTTCGCCGCGTTCGGTGGGGGCAGTCGGCCCTTCCGTCTGGGGGGAGCGGTCGATCTTCATGGAGAAGGCAGTTGGAGCCCCTCGTTCTCTACGTCGACAACGACATCGCGAACCTGGTGCAATTCGAAACCTCCCTCGAAGGAGCCCTCTCCTACCGCACTGCGACCCATCCTGCGGAAGCCCTCCGGATCCTCGACTCCGAGGAAATCGGCGTGCTGCTTGTGGGTGAGGTCGGCGCCGATTTTTTGGAGCAGGTCCGGCGCAGCCACCCGGACACGGTGCGGTTGATCCTCGCGGACGCCCTCGTGCTCGACGAGGGCGACGGTGAGAAATCGCCTTCGATCTACCTACGGCCACCCTGGACCGCGCAGGCGCTCCGCTTCGCCCTGCAAACGGCGCTCGAGCGCTACCGCGCCGCGCGGCACCGGCGCGAATTGGAAGCGAAGCTCCGCGCGGCCGAGCGCGTCTACGCCCTCGGGGTGGCCGCGGCGGAGCTGGCCCACGAGATCCGCAGCCCGCTGGGCTCGATCGCCTCCAACCTGCGCATGGCCACGGACGCCCTCTGCCGCCTCCGCGACGCGCGCGCCACGGACGACGACCTGCCGGCGCAGGTCGACGCGGTCGTGCGCATGCTCGAGGACTGCACGGAGGCGGTGGCGGCGATCACCGAGATCACGCGTTCGATGGAGCAGGCCACCTCGTCGAGCGAGGCCGAGTCCTTGGACCTGGCGGAGGTGGTGCGCCTGACGATCCGCACGCTGGAAATGGCGCCGGATCGCCGCGGGATCATCGGCCTGGAGGCCCCCGATCTCCCCCGGGTGCGCGGCCACCGCACCCGGCTGGGGCAGGTGGTGACCAACCTGCTCACCAATGCGGTGCAGGCCGCGCAGGCCGCCGAGCACGACGATCCGCGGGTGCTCGTCCGGCTCTGGCACGAAGGGGACGAAGTGTTCATGGAGGTGCGGGACAACGGCCCGGGCATGGAACCGGAGGTCCTCGCGCGAATCTTCGACCCCTTCTTCACCACCAAGGCGGAGGGCGGCACGGGGCTGGGCCTGGTCATCTCGCGCCGGATCGTCGAAGAGCACGGCGGGCGAATCCAGGTGTTCACCAAAGTGCACGAGGGGAGCCGCTTCCTGGTGATGCTCCCCGCCGCCCCGAACCACTGAGGCGGAACCGGAGGGCCGCGACGGCCGCGGGGCCTATCTTCTCCGCGTACGCGGGGAGAAGCGCTACATGCAGGTTCTGCCGAAGCATATGGACGTATCTTCTCCGCGTATGCAGGGAGAAGCGGCCAGGCCGGAGCAAGAGAGGGCCTCCGGCATCCTCCTCCACCCCACCTCGCTGCCGGGGCCGCACGGCTGCGGCGACATCGGTGCGCCGGCTCTCGCCTTCCTCGATTGGCTCGCGCGCGCCAAGCAGTCGCTGTGGCAGATGCTCCCCATCGGGCCGATCGGCTACGGCAACTCGCCCTACAGCGCCCACTCGAGCTTCGCCGGGAACCTCCTGCTCATCAGCCTGGAGACGCTCGAACGGGAGGGCT
>DATGOH010000216.1:0-2376 GCA_035306165.1 Ferdinandcohnia sp. | reverse complement strand
GCCAGGCGTGCTCCGCGCGCGGCGGAGGATGCATCCCCCGGATGATACGCCCTGCGGCGCGCCTCGCAACCCGAGCCCTTGTCCGTCCTTCGCTGCGCGCTACGATCGGCGCGTGCGGCCCGCATGGATCCTGCTCGCTGCGTGCGCCGCGCTCGGCTGCGGAGAAATCGTCCTCGAAGGCCCGCAGCAGGAGGCGCCGGCGCCGCTCTGTGACCGCGACGAGTACTTCGACCCGGAGACCGGGCGCTGCACCACCATGCCCTGCGTCTGGGACGAGGACTGCGAGGAGGGCGAGCGCTGCGACCGCGTGGAGGGCGTCTGCCGCCCAGAGGAGGAATGAGGATGGCCGCCGTCGAGAGTCCACTCCTCGCGGCCGCGGGCATAGCGCACGGCTTCGGCACGCGGGACGATGCGCCCCCGCCCGCGGTCGCCACCGCGCGCCAGGTGCACGGCGAGCGCGTCCTCTGGGTGCGCGGCGGCGCGGATCCGACGGGCGAGGAGGCGGACGCCCTCGCCACCGACGAGGCGCGCTGGGTGGCGGTGCGCACCGCCGACTGCGTGCCCGTCCTCGTCGCGGATCGGCGCGGGGGGAGGGTGGCCGCCGTCCACGCGGGCTGGAGGGGGAGCTTTGCGCGGATCGCCGCGCGTGCGGTGGAGAGCCTTCTGCGGGACGGCGCGCGTGTGGAGGATCTCGTGGCGGCGATCGGTCCGCGCATCGGGGCCTGCTGCTACGAGGTGTCGGCCGAGCTGGCCGAGGGGTTCGCCCGGGCATTTGGAACCGAGGTCCGCCAGGTGCGCCGCCTCGATCTCGGGCGGGTGAATCTGCGCACCCTCGAGGCGGCTGGGCTCGCGCGGTCGCAGGTGGACATCATCGAGGCGTGCACCTTCTGCGACCATCGCTTTCACAGTTTCCGCCGCGACGGCGCGGCCGCGGGCCGGCAGTTCTCCTTCGTGCGCGGCGGGTCGCTTTCTTGACTCCCGAGAAGCGGCAGCCCTAGCATCCGACCGCGAAAACGGCGCTTTCGCCGCGGGATCTCGACGTGTCGCACAAGCTCGTCCATACCGGTCTCTTCCTGGCGCTGCTGCTCGCCGGATGCGCGGGGGAGAAGGCCGCCTCGAAGCGCGATCTCGATCGCCTGCACGAGGAGCTCCGACAGTTGCAGCTCGCCGTCGCCCGCAGCGAGAGCCGGCTGAGCGCGCTGGAGCGGCAGATGGCTCTGCTCGCGCAACGGGAGACGGTGGAAGGAGGATCGCGCGCCTCCGCCTACGTCCTCCCCGAGGAACTCGAGGTGGTGCGGCTCGCTCCGGCTGCACCGGAGCCGCCGGCGGTCGTGGAAGAGGACGAGGACTCCTACGCCTTCATTTCCATCGGGGGCGGCGACTTCGACCAGCCGGCGCCGCGCGCGCTCGGCGCGGATCGAGCGCCGCCGCTTCCCACGCACACGCCGCTGCGCGAGGATCTCGGCCACCAGAGGGAGTTCGAGGCGGCGCAGGCCTTGCTCGACGCCGGGAGGCTGGACGAGGGCATCGCCCGCCTCGAGGCCTTTCTCGCGGCGCATCCCCGGGATCTCTTCGCCGACAATGCGCTGCTCGCATTGGGCGAGGCGTGGCTTTCGCGCGGCGATGCGCGACGGGCCCTCGAGGCCTTCGAAGGGGTGATCGCCCGCTATCCCGCGGGAGATGCGGTCCCCATGGCGCTCTTGCGCCAGGGCGACGCCCACCTCGCCCTCGGCGATCGGCGCCGCGCGCGGGCCGCCTTCCAGCGACTCCTGGACGAGTTCCCGGGGAGCCGGCCTTCCGCCATTGCGCGGACGAAGCTCCCTCTCCTCGACGATGGAGACTCCTGAGATGAAGAGGATTCGGTACAAGCGACTTCCCTGGGCGCTCGCGCTGGCCTGCGCCCCGCTGGTCTCCCTGGCGCAGGCCGAGGAGAGCGAGCCCGAAGCGTCCGTCGCGGAGCCCGAGGAGGGGGTGGTCCACCGCGTGGTGGAGGGCGATACCCTCTGGGACATCACCGGCCGCTACCTCGGCAATCCCTTCGATTGGCCGCGCGTCTGGTCCTACAACCCGGAGATCGAAAACCCCCACTGGATCTTCCCCGGCGATCGCGTGCGCCTCGGCCCGGCCCAGCCGGCGGCCGTCCCCGTGGCCACCGAGGAGGAGCCCATCTTCGAGGAGGATCTCGTCGAAGTGCCCGACGTCGCGGTGGTGGGGAAGATCGGTTATCACAAGGCCGGGCGCCGCTTCCGGACCGACGGCGTGATCACGCGCGCCGGGCTGGAGGCCTCGGGGCGCATCACCAACGCCTTCGAGGAAAAGGAGCTCCTTGCCGAAGGGGACCGCGTCTACCTCGAGTGGCCCGACCGGCGCAGCGTG
>DATGOH010000215.1:0-5469 GCA_035306165.1 Ferdinandcohnia sp. | reverse complement strand
ATCCGCCTTCTCCAGCGTCATGTCCATGTGGAACCGAGAATCCACTTGGAGGACCGGGGCATTCCCACATGCCCCCATGCACTCGAACTCCCGCAGGGTGATCAGGCCGTCGGCCGTCGTCTCACCGAGCTCCACGCCGAGCTTTTCCTTCATGTGGGCGATCAGGGTCTCGGCGCCTCGGAGTGCGCAGGAGATGTTGGTGCACACATCCACGACGTGCTTCCCCTTGGGCTCGAGGAAGTACATCACGTAGAAGGTCGCGACCTCCCGAACCTGCTCGGGCGTGGTCTCGCACTTCTTCGCGACCTCGACCATCGCCTCCGGGGGGATCCAACCGAGCAGTTCCTGGACGAGATGGAGAGCGGGAAGGATCGCGGCGCGCTTCCGGCCTTCGGGAAAGCGGGCCAGGTACTTCTCCATCTCCTCATCGAACTTTTTCTGCTGCTCCGCAGAGAACGGCGACGCGGCCATCGAGACACACCTTTGGTTACTGCTGGACCGGGAAATGGCGGCCCAAGATCATCCCCAGGGGTACTGTTGTCAAGCGAAACCTCGGCGCCCTCGGGGACTAACAAGGACGGCGCGATCGTGCAACGATCAGGGCGCCGCGACCCTTTCCGCGGGCGCGATTCCGGGCGGGAAGAACTGCCCCACCACCTGCGCCACGCGCTCCGCGAGCTCGCTGCCGAACCAAGCGTTCCGACCGGAGAACACCCGGTCCTTTACGTCCGCCGGTTCCACCAAATAGCCCAGGTAGTCGCCGGCGAGGCCGACCGTGCGCAGCGAGGGCGAGGCCGCCTCGAGCCGCCGCCCCACGGCGTGCGTGGGCTCGCCCGGAACCCCCAGCAGCGAAAGCCGGCCGAGCCGCAGCTCCACCACCTGCGAGGTCTTCGGCGCGAACGGCGTGGCCAGGTTGGAGGCGAAGCGGCCGAACGGGGCCGGGACCATCGCCGCGAGGTCGGGAGGGGGCAGCGCGAATTCCGCGAGGCGACAGCCGAGCGCGGGCGGGTCGTCGATCGCCTCGAGCGGCACCGCCTCGGCGGCGCCGTGCGCCCGCGCCGCGAACTGCGCCGGATCCCTCTCCCCTTCGACCATCGCATCGCCTCCGGCGCCCTGGAGGACGAAGGCGATCCCCCCGCCCTCCTCCAGACGCCGCATCAGCCGGCCGGGCCAGTCCCCGGAAAGCGCCGCGCGGTCGGCGATCGTCGGATGGGCCGCGAGCCGGACGAGCGAAGCGATCCGGGTCCCGTCCGTCCGCCGGACCTCGATGCGCGTGAGGCGGTCGTCGGTGGGCGCGCCCTCCCGATCCCGGTTGGTGGACAGGCGCACCTTCGTCTCCCCGGCGACGAGCCGGGCCGGGGTGAGTTCGCTGCGGGCGGCGACCAGGGCGGCGTGCACCGCGTCCACCAGCGCCGTCTCCACCCGGGCGTCGAAGCGGCCGATCGCCACCGCCTGCGGAACGAAGGCGCGATCGTAGGCGCCGGGGCCGGTGTGCGTGTGGGTGGTCGCCACCAACGCGCAGGCCACCCCCTCCGCCTGGAGCTGCCGGCGGATCCTCTCGGAGAGAGAGGCCGGCAGGGTCATCAGCTCGAGCAGGACGACCCCGGTCAGCACGCCTCCCGACTCGAGCAGCAGCGTGCGGGCGAAGATCGGCTCGCCCTCCTTCGTGGCCGGACGGCCGAAGGGGCGGTATCCGGCCAGCGGGACCTCGGGGGGAAGGTCCACCCGCGCCCTGCCCGCCCCGGCGCGGATCGGCCCCTCCACGTGCTGGAGGGTGCGGATGGTCACGTCGGCGGGCCGCCACGGCCGCAGGTCGACCAGGGCCGCCGCCGCCAGGGCGAGGATCGCGAGGACTCCGAGGAGCCGGAGAAGCGATCGCATTTTCATGATCATTCCGGCTGGAAAGCGACAGGCCGAAGGATATACTCCGCCCGCCACCATGCGGGACAAATTGAACGAGGAATGTGGCGTGTTCGGCGTCTTCGGCGCAGCCGAGGCGGCGAACCTCACCTACCTCGGCCTCCACGCCCTGCAGCACCGGGGACAGGAAGCCGCGGGAATCGTCTCCTCCGACGGGATCCACCTCCACATCCAAAAGGATCTGGGCCTCGTCCAGGACGTCTTCGATGTCGAGCGGCTGAAGAAGCTGCCCGGGGAGAGCGCGATCGGCCACGTGCGCTACGGCACGGCGGGCGGCGGGGGCATCAAGAACGCCCAGCCCTTCGCCGTGGACTACGGCAACCAGCCGATCGCCGTGGCACACAACGGCCACCTGGTGAATGCGGAGGCGATCCGCCGGGATCTGGAGAAGGAAGGCGCGATCTTCTTCTCCAGCTCGGACACCGAGGTGGTCCTCCACCTCATCGCCCGGGAGTCCGGTGAGCCCGCCGATCGGATCGCGGCGGCGCTGCAGCACGTGGAGGGCGCCTTCTCCTTCCTCTTCCTGACGGAGAAGCAGCTCATCGGCGTGCGCGACCCGCGGGGCTTCCGCCCCCTGGTCCTCGGCCGCCTCAAGAAGGGCTACGTCCTCGCCAGCGAGACCTGCGCCCTCAGCCTCATCGACGCCGAGTTCCTCCGCGAGATCCAGCCGGGCGAGATGGTGATCATCGACGAGGAGGGGGTCCGCTCCTTCCACCCCTTCGCGCCCCGCGCCCACGCCCGCTGCATCTTCGAGCACGTCTACTTCGCGCGGCCCGACTCCATCGTCTTCGGCCACAGCGTCTACGAGGCGCGCGTGAACATGGGCCGGGAGCTCGCCCGGCAACATCCGGTCGAGGCCGATCTCGTCATCCCCGTGCCCGACTCCGGCGTGCCCGCCGCCATCGGCTACTCCCAGGAGAGCGGCATCCCCTTCGGCATGGGCCTGGTCCGCAGCCACTACGTGGGCCGCACCTTCATCGAGCCCACCCAGTCCATCCGCCACTTCGGCGTGCGGCTCAAGCTGAGCGCTTTGCGCGGCGTGCTGGAGAACAAGAGGATCGTGGTCGTGGACGACTCCATCGTCCGCGGCACCACCAGCCGGAAGATCGTCAAGATGCTCCGCGCCGCCGGGGCCCGGGAGATCCACCTGCGCATCTCCAGCCCGCCGACCACCTGGCCCTGCTACTACGGCGTCGACACCCCCAACCGGCAGGAGCTGATCGCCGCCTCGCACACCGAGGAGGAGATCGCCCGCTACGTCACCGCCGACACGCTGGGCTACCTCGGCCTCGAGGGCCTGTGGCGCGCGGTCGGCAGCGGTGACGGGGCCGGCTACTGCGACGCTTGCTTCACCGGCCGCTACCCCGTGCGCTTCCCCAACGGCGAGGCCCACGCCCGCCACCTGAAGGTCGTCGAGGGCTGAGCCTCCCCCTGCACCGCGTGTTTTCGCAGCCGTCGTGGCGGCGCGACCTCATTCGGTTTGCGCTTCGGTCGGCCGCGATGGGCGGAAGACGACCGGTCCGGGCGGTCTCGCAGCACGAAAACGCCCTCCCGGGTGCACGGTGCACGCGCGGGAGGGCGCACGGGGCGTGGACCGGAGTCCGACGGGCTCCGGTCTCGGGAATCAGAGCCCGAAGGCGTCCTTCAGGCCGCCCTTCCAGGCGGCCAGGACGTCGGCGAGCGGGAGGTCGAAGGCGCCCTCGATGGCGAGGCGATCGCCGCCGGTCTGGCCGATGACGGCGAAGGGCGCGCCGGCGGCCTTGGCGACGGCCTCCACGGCAGCGCGGTTTTCGGGCGCGTAGCTCACGAGCACGCGGCTCGGATCCTCGGCGAAGACGAGGAAGTCCATGCGCGCCTCGCCCTCCAAGCGGATGCGCGCGCCGACGCCGGAGGCGGCGCATTCGGCCAGGGCGACGGCGATGCCGCCCTCCGCGACGTCGTGGGCGGAAGCCAGAAGGCCCTGGCGCACCATCTCGCGCACGGCCTGCTGCACCGCCTTCTCGCGCGCGACGTCGAGGTGCGGCGCGGGCCCGACGTTCTTGCCGAACTGCAGGAAGACGTACTCGGAACCGCCCGCCTCGCCGGTGCAGATGCCGAGGAGCGCGATCTCGTGGCCCGGCGCGACGAAGTGCGACGAGACGGTCTTGGAGACGTCGGGAACCAGGCCCACGCCCGCGCAGATCGGCGTGGGGAGGATCGCCACGCCCTCGGTCTCGTTGTACAGCGAGACGTTGCCGGAGACGACCGGAACGCCGAAGGCGCGGCAGGCGTCGGCGATGCCGCGGATCGCCTGGACGATCTGCCACATGATCTCCGGCTTCTCCGGGTTGCCGAAGTTGAGGTTGTCGGAGAGGCCGATCGGCTCGGCACCGACGACGCTCAGGTTCCGGCAGACCTCGGCGACGGTGAGGACGCCGCCCTGGTAGGGATCGGCGAAAACCATCCGCGCCAGGCCGTTGGCCGCCATCGCGATGCCCTTGGGCTTGCCGGGCTCCACGCGGACGACGGCGGCGTCCGGCCCGGTGAGGACCACGTTCTCTCCTCCTTCGAACTGCGCGTCGAGCACCTCCTTGTCGGCGAGGCTCGGCGAGCCGAGCAGCGCGAGGAGGATCTTGCCGAGGTCGCCCTGCTCGGGAAGCGAGGCGAGGTCGAAGCGCCGCGTCACCTCCTGCTCGGAACTGGAGGCATGGGGCCGCTCCAGCACGGGCGCCTCCTCGGTGAGCAGCCGCACCGGGAGCGAAGCGACCTCCTCGCCGTGCCACCGCAAGACGAGCCGGCCGGTGTCGGTCACCTGGCCGATGACCGCGCCCTCCACGTTCCAGTTGCGCAAGATCTCGAAGAAGCGCCCCTCGTTCGCGGGATGGATGACCGCGAGCATGCGCTCCTGCGTCTCGGAGAGCATGAGCTCGTAGGGCGTCATCCCCTCCTCCTTGGTGGGCACCTTTTCGAGGTCGAGGACGATGCCGCGGCCCGCGCGCCCAGCCATCTCCACCGAGGACGAGGTCAGGCCAGCGGCACCCATGTCTTGCATTCCGACCACGATGCCCTCGGCCATCAATTCGAGACACGCCTCCATCAGACGCTTCTCGAGCTCCGGATCGCCCACGACCGTGCGGGGCGCCGTGGCGGCGGTGTTCTCGTCGAACTCGGCGGAGGCCATCACCGCGGCGTGGATGCCCTCGCGCCCCGTGCGCGAGCCGATGGCGACCACGAGCATACCCGGCTCGCCGGCGGTGCCGCGGAAGATGCGATCGCCCGGCAACACGCCCACGACGAAGCCATTGACGAGACAGTTGCCGTCGTAGCTCGCGTCGAAGCGGAGCTCACCGCCCACCATCGGCATGCCGAGGCCCTTGCCGTACTCCGCCATCCCGCGCATGGCCTCGGTGAGAAGATGTTTCGTCTTCGGATGGCTCGGTTTTCCGAAGCGCACCGCATACATACCGGCGATCGGGCGCGCTCCCATGGTGAAGATGTCTCGCACGAGTCCACCCACCGCGGTCGCCGCGCCGTGGTAGGGCTCCAGATAGGATGGATGGTTGTGACTCT
>DATGOH010000214.1:0-2953 GCA_035306165.1 Ferdinandcohnia sp. | reverse complement strand
AGCCATTCTTCGACATCGCATCCTCCGCTCGGGTTCGTCCGGCACGAGGATGCGCACATGTGTCGCTTCCCTACGCCGGTGCGAACCGGATCAGGTTCCACGGGTACTTCTCAGCGGCGGACTCGCCCTCGGCGAGCGTGATGCCGCGCCCCGACGACTGCGGCGGGCAGCATAACCGCTCGCGCCCTGCCGCGCCACAGGTCGGCGGGACCTCTTCGGGGATTGACCGCGACGCCGCGCGGGGCTTGATTGAGCGCGTGTCCCGGATCGTCCTCAGAGCTTCGCTCCCGGCACTCGAACTGCACGCCCGCTTCCTCGACGCGATCGGAGACGGCAGGGAGGTGGACCTCCTGGTCGAGGGACGTTCCACCTTCCTCTTGCCCGGGCTGGTGCGCCGCCTGCGCCTGGGTGGCCGTGAGGCCGCGCTGGCCGCGACGGCGGGGATGGCGCTCTTTCCGCGGGTGATGCTGATCCTGCTGCAGGCGAGGAGCCTCGGCCGCACCTTCCGCTGCCGCCGGGTCCTCGGGGCCCGCGAGATGGTGGTCGAGATCCGGGTCCCGCAGGAGGTCTAGGAGCCTGCGCGAGCGCGGGCCCGGATCCGTCGCCGAGCGAGTCGGCTCCCGAGCGACTACTGGATGGTCACGGTGAGGAAGCGCCGCTTGCCCACCTTCAGCTCGTAGGTGCCGCGGCCGAGTTCCGCCTGGGGATCGCCCACGCGCTCTCCGCCCACCGAGACGCCCCCCTGGGCGATCAGGCGGCGGGCCTCGCCGCGGGAGGCCGCCAGACCCACTTCGGCGAGCAGCACCGGCAGCGGCACCCGGCTCGCGTCCGCGGGGAGGGGATAGACCTTCTCCTCCACCTCGGCCGGCCGCTCCTTGCGCACGATCACCCGCTCGAAATGCTCCTGCGCCGCATCGGCGGCGGCCTCGCCGTGGAAGCGGGCGACCACGGCCCGGGCGAGGCCGATTTTGGCGTCGCGGGGGTGGCCGGCCCGAAGGGCCTCGAGCTCCTCCTCCGTGCGATCGAAGAGGAGCTCGTAGTACCTCCACATCAGCTCGTCGGAGACGGACATGATCTTGCCGAACTGCTCGTTCGGCTCCTCGGTCACGCCCACGTAGTTGCCGAGCGACTTCGACATCTTGGCGCCGACGATGGCCCCCTTCTCCGCGTCCCAGCGCGCGTCGAGCCCCTCGAGGATGGGGGAGGTGAGGACCACCTGCGGCTCCTGCCCGTAGTCGCGCTGCAGCTCCCGTCCCACCAGGAGGTTGAAGAGCTGTTCGGTGCCGCCGAGTTCCACGTCGGCCTTCAGCGCCACCGAGTCGTAGCCCTGGATGAGCGGGTAGAGGAATTCGTGGATGCCGATGGTGCGGCCCTCGCGGAAGCGCTTGCTGAAGTCGTCGCGCTCGAGCATGCGGGCCACGGGGATCCGCGAGGCGAGCTCGATGATCTTCGCCGCGGACATCGAGCCGAACCACTCGCTGTTGAAGCGGACCTCCGTGCGCTCGGGATCGAGGATCCGGAAGACCTGCGCCTTGTAGGTCTCGGCGTTGGCCCGCACCTCCTCCTCGGAGAGGGGCGGGCGCGTGGCCGAGCGACCCGAGGGATCGCCGATGCGCGCGGTGAAATCCCCGATGACGAAGATCACCTGGTGGCCGAAGCGCTGGAAGCGCGCCATGCGCTGGAGCAGGACCGTGTGGCCGAGGTGCAGGTCGGGCGCGGTGGGATCGAAGCCCGCCTTCACGCGCAGCGGCCGGCCCTCCCGGTGGGCGGCCTCGAGCTTCTTGCGAAGCTCCTCCTCGGTGACCAGGTCGACGCAGCCTCGGACGATCTCCCGGAGCTGCTCCTCGGGACTCGCGGAGCCGATGTCGAATGCCATGGGCAGCCTTCTACCACGGCTCGTGAGAGGATGGACGACTTCTGCCGGGCTCGCAGCGGAGGCCGCGCTCGGGGGTGACGACCCAATCCAGCGGAACGTCGTGGGGGAGCATCGGAACGGAGGGAAGGAGCTGCTCGTCGAAACCGTAGCCGATGCGCTCGGCCCAGGGCGCGGCCGCCAGGGTGGCGTCGTAGTAGCCGCCCCCGCGGCCCAGCCGGCCGCCCTGGGCGTCGAAGGCCTGGCCGGGGACGAGGAAGGCCTCGATCGCCTCCAGCCGCACCTCGTCGCGCGCCAGGGGTTGGCGGACGCCCAAGGGACCCCGCTCCACGGGCTCGCCGGGCCGAAGGGGGAAGAAGCGAAGGATGCGGCTCCCCTTCTCCACGCGGGGAAAGACGCAGAGGACCTTGCGCTCGACGAGCGTCTTCCAGACGGCGTCGGTGCCGAGCTCGCCGGGCAGGGGGAGATAGAGGGCGACGGTGGCGAAGCGGGACGCCGCCACCGGGGGGAGGCCGAGGAAGACCTCCGCGGCGGCGCGCGAACGGGCCTCGACCTCCTCCGCGGGAATGCCCCGGCGGAGCCGGTCGATGGCGGCTCGGAGATCCGCCTTGCGGAGGCGGTTCTCCGTCATCGGCTTCGTCCATGGAAGAAAAGAGAACCCCCGCCTTGGCCGTGTGGGAGCATCCATCGAACCCTGCCAAAGCAGGTGGGGGCGGCTGACACCGGCGCCTGCTCCCTTCCGTGGAAGGTCTGCCGGCGGTCGGTAGGAAGTGCCCCCTGGGACGGACTATCGGTTCGACACATCAGATCCCAAGCACGAGCCACGCAGGGGAACTCGACCGGATCCTAGGGACCTGCCCCGGGGTGGTCAAGGGAGACTGCGGACTGCGTGGAAATTGCCTACCCGGCGGCTCCGGAGTAGGTTTTCGGCCCTGAAGATGTCCGGCACCGAGCAGGCGAAGAAGGCGGAAGGGACCCGCTTCGGCAACTACGTGATCCTCGAGCGCATCGGGCGTGGCGGCATGGCCGAGGTCTCGCGCGCCAAGGTGATCGAGGGACCGCGCGCCGGGCAGGAGGTGG
>DATGOH010000213.1:0-13247 GCA_035306165.1 Ferdinandcohnia sp. | reverse complement strand
CCGAGCGCGGCGAGCTGGCGCTGGGCCAGAACGTCGTCGTCGCCTTCATGCCCTGGCAGGGCTACAACTTCGAGGACTCCATCCTCATCTCCGAGCGGATCTCCAAGGAGGACATCTTCACCTCCGTCCACATCGAGGAGTTCGAGTGTGTCGCCCGCGACACCAAGCTCGGCAAGGAGGAGATCACCCGCGACATCCCGAACGTGAGCGAGGAGGCGCTCAAGGATCTCGACGACGCGGGCATCATCCGCATCGGCGCCGAGGTCCAGCCCGGCGACATCCTCGTCGGCAAGATCACGCCCAAGGGCGAGACGCAGCTCTCTCCGGAGGAGAAGCTGCTGCGCGCCATCTTCGGTGAGAAGGCCGGCGACGTCCGCGACACCTCGCTGCGCGTTCCCCCGGGCGTGCGCGGCACGGTGATCAGCGCCAAGGTCTTCTCCCGCAAGGGCGTGGAGAAGGACGAGCGCGCCCGCCAGATCGAGGCGGCGGAGGAGGCGCTCCTCCTCAAGAACCAGAACGACGAGATCCGCATCCTCGAGGAGGCGGCCTACAACAAGGTCCGGCGGATCCTCGCCGGCAAGAAGACCACCGCCAAGCTGGTGGACGAGAGCGGCAAGACCCTCGTCGACAAGGGCACCGTCCTGACCGACGAGGTCTTCGAGGCCGTTCCGCGTCGCTACTGGGTGGATCTCGCCGTCGGCGGCGCGGAGGAGCAGGCCCGCGAGGTCATCTCCACCTTCGAGCGCCAGAAGGCGGAGATCCGCCAGAACACCGAGGAGAAGATCGCGCGCCTGAAGAAGGGCGACGAGCTTCCTCCCGGCGTCATCAAGATGGTCAAGGTGTACGTGGCCATCAAGCGCAAGCTCAGCGTCGGCGACAAGATGGCCGGCCGCCACGGCAACAAGGGCGTGGTCTCCCGGATCCTTCCCGAGGAGGACATGCCCTACCTGCCCGACGGCACGCCGGTGGACATCGTGCTCAACCCGCTCGGCGTTCCCTCCCGCATGAACATCGGGCAGGTGCTCGAGACGCACCTCGGCTGGGCGGCGCGCGGCCTCGGCCGCAAGCTCGAGGAGATGGCGCGGACCGTTGGCGCCGCGGCGGTGCGCAAGGAGCTCGCCTCCATCTGGGGAGACAAGGGCTTCGCCAAGTTCCTCGACCAGCTGTCCGACGAGGACGTCATCGAGCTGGCGCAGCGCCTGCGCGACGGCATCCACGTCGCCAGCCCGGTCTTCGACGGTGCGCGCGAGACGGAGATCGTCGATCTGCTCGAGCGCGCCGGCCTCGACCGCAGCGGCCAGACGATCCTCTTCGATGGCCGGACGGGCGAGCCCTTCGACCAGGACGTGACGGTGGGCGTGCTCTACATGCTCAAGCTGCACCACCTGGTCGACGAGAAGATCCACGCGCGGAGCATCGGCCCCTACTCCCTCGTCACCCAGCAGCCGCTGGGCGGCAAGGCCCAGTTCGGCGGTCAGCGGCTCGGCGAGATGGAGGTCTGGGCGATGGAGGCCTACGGCGCGGCCTACTCGCTGCAGGAGTTCCTCACCGTCAAGTCGGACGACGTGGTGGGTCGCACCCGCATGTACGAGGCCATCGTCAAGGGCGAGAACACGTTGGAGTCGGGCCTGCCCGAGTCGTTCAACGTGCTCATCAAGGAGATGCAGGCCCTGGGCCTCGACGTGGAACTCCTCGAGACGGTGCCCGCCGAGGAGGCCAAGGGAGCGGACACGGCCGAGCGGAAGGTCGGTGGGCTGCTCTGATCGAGAGGTTCGAAAGTTGTCCCGGGGCGCGCCGCTGGGCGGCGGCGCGGCCTTCAGGGGAGGAATCACGTGAAGGACATCTTCAATTTCTTCGAAAAGCCGAAGGATCCCCTCTCGTTCTCCGCCATCCGGATCTCCCTGGCCTCGCCCGAGAAGATTCGGCAGTGGAGCCACGGTGAGGTCAAGAAGCCGGAGACCATCAACTACCGGACCTTCAAGCCGGAGAGGGACGGGCTCTTCTGCGCCAAGATCTTCGGCCCCGTGAAGGACTACGAGTGCAACTGCGGCAAGTACAAGCGCATGAAGCACCGCGGGGTCGTCTGCGAGAAGTGCGGCGTGGAGGTGATCCAGTCCAAGGTGCGCCGCGAGCGCATGGGCCACATCACGCTCGCCACGCCCGTCGCGCACATCTGGTTCCTCAAGTCGCTGCCGAGCCGCATCGGCAACGTCCTCGACATCACCCTCAAGGATCTCGAGCGCGTCCTGTACTGCGAGGCGTACATCGTCATCGATCCGAAGAACACGCCGCTCGAGAAGCGCCAGATCCTCACCGAGGACAAGTACCACCAGCTCAAGGAGGAGTACGGTGAGGACGCCTTCGATGCCCGCATGGGCGGCGAGGCGATCCGCGACCTCCTCAAGACCATCGACGTCCACGAGGAGGCCGAGAAACTCCGCCTCGAGATGAAGGAGGCGACCTCCGAGGCCAAGCGCAAGAAGCTCGCGCGCCGCCTCAAGGTGATGGAGGCGCTCAAGGAGTCCGGTAACCGGCCCGAGTGGATGATGCTCGAGGTGATCCCGGTCATCCCGCCGGATCTCCGCCCGCTCGTTCCCCTGGACGGCGGCCGCTTCGCCACGTCGGATCTGAACGACCTGTATCGGCGCGTCATCAACCGCAACAACCGTCTCAAGCGGCTGCTCGAGCTCAACGCGCCCGACATCATCATCCGCAACGAGAAGCGGATGCTGCAGGAGGCGGTCGACGCGCTCTTCGACAACGGCCGCCGCGGCAAGACCATCACCGGTCCGAACCGGCGCCCGCTCAAGTCGCTCTCCGACATGCTCAAGGGCAAGCAGGGCCGGTTCCGCCAGAACCTGCTCGGCAAGCGCGTCGACTACTCCGGCCGCTCCGTGATCGTGGTCGGCCCCGAGCTCAGGCTGCATCAGTGCGGTCTGCCCAAGTCGATGGCCCTCGAGCTCTTCAAGCCCTTCATCTACGCGAAGCTCGAGGAGCGCGGGCACGTCACCACGATCAAGTCCGCGAAGAAGCTCGTGGAGAAGGAGCGTCCCGAGGTCTGGGACGTGCTCGACGAGGTGATCCGCGAACATCCCGTGCTGCTCAACCGCGCCCCGACGCTGCACCGCCTCGGCATCCAGGCCTTCGAGCCGGTGCTCACCGAGGGCAAGGCCATCCAGCTGCATCCGCTGGTCTGCGCCGCCTTCAACGCCGACTTCGACGGCGACCAGATGGCGGTGCACGTGCCGCTCTCGATCCAGGCGCAGCTCGAGGCCCGCGTGCTCATGATGAGCACGAACAACATCCTCTCGCCGGCGCACGGCAAGCCCATCATCGTGCCCACGCAGGACATGGTGCTCGGGCTCTACTACATGACCCGCGCCCGTGAGCTGGCCCGGGGCGAGGGCAAGGTCTTCGCCTCGCCGGAGGAGGTGCGCGCCGCTTACGACCACGGCGCCGTGGACCTGCAGGCGAAGATCAAGTGCCGGATCGACGGCGTGCGGTACGACACCACGGTCGGCCGCGTGCTCTTGACCGAGATCGTGCCGAAGACGATCCCCTTCTCGGCCTACAACAAGGTCCTGGCCAAGAAGGAGCTCGGCCAGCTCATCGATCTCTGCTACCGCCTCAACGGCGAGAAGGAGACGGTGCTGCTCGCCGACCGCCTGCGGACCTTCGGCTACAACCACGCCACCGCGGCGGGCATCTCGATCTCGCTCGAGGACATGATCATCCCCGAGGCCAAGGCCCGCCTGCTCGAGGCCGCCCAGGCCGAGGTGAAGGAGATCGAGGAGCAGTACCTCGAGGGTCTGATCACCGACGGCGAGCGCTACAACAAGGTGATCGACATCTGGGCCCGCGTGACCGAGGAGGTCGCCGCGGAGATGATGACCAAGATCTCCTCCGAGGTCGTGCAGAAGAACGGGGAGGAGCGCGTCCAGCCCTCCTTCAACCCGATCTACATCATGGCCGACTCCGGCGCGCGTGGCTCCGCCCAGCAGATCCGCCAGCTCGCCGGCATGCGCGGCCTGATGGCGCGTCCTTCGGGCGAGATCATCGAGACCCCGATCACCGCGAACTTCCGCGAGGGCCTCACGGTGCTGGAGTACTTCATCTCCACCCACGGCGCGCGGAAGGGTCTGGCCGACACCGCGCTCAAGACGGCGAACTCGGGTTACCTCACCCGCCGCCTGGTCGACGTGGCGCAGGACGCGATCATCAACGAGTTCGACTGCGGCACGATGAACGGCATCGAGATCTCCGCGCTCATGGAGGGCGGTGAGATCATCGAGCCGCTCGGCGAGCGCATCCTCGGCCGCGTCGCCCTCGAGGACATCGTCGATCCGGCCACCGGCGAGGTGCTCGTCCGGGCCAACGAGGAGATCGACGAGAGCAAGGTGCCCCTCATCGAGAACGCCGGCCTCGAGAAGGTGAAGATCCGCTCGGTCCTCACCTGCGAGGCGCCGCGCGGCATCTGCCAGGAGTGCTACGGGCGCGACCTCGCCCGCGGCATGAAGGTGAACATCGGCGAGGCGGTCGGCGTGATCGCCGCCCAGTCGATCGGCGAGCCGGGCACCCAGCTCACCATGCGCACCTTCCACATCGGCGGTACCGCTTCGCGGCGCGCCGAGGCGTCGACCACCGAGTCGCGGATCGACGTCGGTACCGTGCGCTTCCGCAACATCCACGCGGTGCGCCACAACGACGGTTACCTGGTGGTGATGAACCGCCACGGCGAGATCGTCATGATCGACGACGAAGGCCGCGAGAGGGAGACGCACCGCATCGTGACCGGTGCGCGCCTCAAGGTCGAGGACGGCCAGCGCGTGGAGAAGGGCACGATCCTGGCGGAGTGGGATCCCTACTCGATCCCGATCCTCTCCGACCTGGGCGGCATCGTCCGCTTCAAGGACATCGTGGAAGGCGTCACGATGTCCGAGCAGCTCGACGAGGTCACGGGTCTGTCTCGCCGCGTGATCATCGAGTCCAAGGACAGCTCGGCCCGTCCGCAGATCTACCTCGTCGACGAGAACGACGAGATCCTCATGCTGCCGGGCACCGACCAGGAGGCGCGCTACTTCATCCCCGTGGGCGCCAACATCACGGTCAACGATGGCGACACCATCGGCCCCGGCGACGTGCTGGCGAAGATCCCGCGGGAAACCACCAAGACCAAGGACATCACCGGCGGTCTGCCGCGCGTCGCCGAGCTCTTCGAGGCGCGCAAGCCCAAGGAGTTCGCCGTCATCTCCGAGATCGACGGCGTGGTCTCCTTCGGCAAGGACACCAAGGGCAAGCGCAAGGTGATCGTCACCCCCGAGGTGGACGGCAAGCTGGAGCCCTCGCTCGCGAAGGAGTACCTGATCCCCAAGGGCAAGCACATCAGCGTGCACCAGGGCGATCGGGTCAAGGCGGGCGAGCCGCTCATGGACGGCGCGCCGAACCCGCACGACATCCTCCGCGTGCTGGGGCCGCGGGATCTCTCGGCCTTCCTGCTGAACGAGATCCAGGAGGTCTACCGGCTGCAGGGCGTGAAGATCAACGACAAGCACATCGAGGTGATCGTCCGCCAGATGCTGCGGAAGGTGCGGGTCACCGACGTCGGCGACACCAACTTCCTGGTCGACGAGCAGGTCGAGAAGCACATCTTCGACGAGGAGAACGCGCGCGTCATGGCCGCCGGCGGCCAGCCCGCCACGGCCGAGCCGCTGCTCCTCGGCATCACGAAGGCCTCGCTCTCCACCGAGTCCTTCATCTCGGCCTCCTCGTTCCAGGAGACCACCAAGGTCCTCACCGAGGCGGCGCTCGCCGGGAAGATCGACTACCTGCGCGGCCTGAAGGAGAACGTCATCATGGGCCGCCTCATCCCCGCGGGCACCGGGTTGTCGGCCTACAAACACCTGGACATCGAGGTGGAGACGCCGATGGAGGAGGAAGAGGAAGTCTCCCTCCTCGCCTCCTCCGAGTAAGGCGGGCGCCGCGGGCGGGGCTGCGGCCGGCGTCCGTAGCCCCGTCCACCGTTCCGTGGAAATCGGAAGGCCGGGTCGGACGACCCGGCCTTTTCCTCGTTCTCCGTCGGCAAAGACGGCGAGGGCGACTCTCAGTCGAGGTCCATGTCGCGGAGATCGTCCTCGTCCAGGCCCAGGAAGTGGCCCACTTCGTGGAGGAGGGTGACGCCGATCTCGTCCACGAGCTCCTCGCGCGATCCCACGCTGTTTTCCAGGCTGCGCTGGAAGAGGAGGATGGAGTTGGGGAAGTGCGACCACGGATCGAAGGTCGCCTTCTCGCCCAGGGGGCTGCCGCGGAAGACGCCGAGCACGCTGGGGGAGACCTCCTCGTCTCCGCCGAACTCGCTCTCCTGCGGATAGGCCTCCACCGCGATGGCCACGTTCGCGAGGTAGCGGCGGACCTTCTCGGGGAGCTGGGAAATCGCCTCCTCCACGAGCTGGTCGAACTCGTTCTCGGGGATGCGGAAGGGCAGGGGCATTCCCTCGGGATCGGCCTCGTGGGCGCGGCGGAAGTAGGCGTCGGCCTTTTCCCGCTCGCCGTTTCTATCGGCGATCACGGCGAGGTAGTGCAGGGCCCAGGGCGCCTCGGGCTCGATCTCCACCACGCGCTCGAGGCAGGCGCGCGCCTCGTCGATCCGCCAGAGGTGGAAGAGGGCGATGCCGCGCTCCTGCAAGAGCTCCGGATCGTCGCCGAGCGCCTGCGCGGCGCGGTCGAAGGCCGCGAGGGCGTCGCGGAAAGCGCCGAGCGTGGAGAGCGCGATGCCCTCCAGGAGGGCGAGCTCCGCCGCATACTCCGGATCGTCCTTGGCCAAGGGGGCGGCCTTGCGGCAGAGGGCGAGCCCGCGCTCGATGGCCTCGGGATCGTCGGAGCCGCCGTTGATCAGCAGGTCGGCCAGCGCCCCCATCGCCTCGAGGTGGTTCCGGTCCTTCTCGAGGACCTCCTCGAAGGCGGGGATGGCCTCGTCGATCCGGCCGAGCTCGGCGAGGATGCCGCCCACCAGGAGGAGGACGTCGGGGTGGTCGGAGAGGGTCCGGGCCTGGCGCGCCAGCTCGAGGGCCTCCTCGAGCCGACCTTCTTCGATCCGCCGCTCGGCGCGCTCGAGCAGCGTGGAGAGTTGGGAATCCGTATTGCGAACCATCGGCGCATTGTAGGCGAGGCGGCCCGAAAAATGCGGCAGAAATCGACGTTCCGGCCGCCTCTTTCCCGCCCGCGAAATTGACAAGAGGGGATCGTTGTGGAGGATCGAGCCCCGACGACCGAAAAGCCTGGAGCAAGGATGGCCCACAAGCTGTTGCTCGCCGACGACTCGATCACCATGCAGAAGGTGGTCGCGCTCTCCCTCGCCAACCAGGGCATTACGGTGACTGCCGTGTCCAGCGGCGACGATGCGATCGCCAAGGCCCGCGAGCTGCAGCCGGGCCTGGTCATCGCCGACGTGGTGATGCCCGGCAAGGACGGCTACGAGGTCTGCCGCGCTCTCAAGTCCGACCCCGCCACCCGGCACATCCCGGTCCTCCTTCTGTACGGCAACTTCGAACCTTTCGACGAGCAGAAGGCGCGGGAGGTCGGCGCCGACGACACGATCCAAAAGCCCTTCGAGAGCGCCCAGCTCATCCAGAAGGTGCATGCCCTGCTCGGCATCGCCGGCGGGGTGACCGAGATGCGCGCCCCGGCCACGGCGGCGCCGAGCCGGCCCGCTCCACCGCCGGCACCGCCGGCGGCGGCCCGGCCGGCCTCGCCCCCTCCGCCGCCCCTGCCGCGCACGCCTCCGCCGCCGCCAGGGGCGGGCGCCCGCGCGGTGCCCCCGCCGGCTCCGCCGCGACCGGCGGCGCCGACGCCGCCCTCGGTCCTGCATCCCACGGCGCCGGCCCGCGTGCCCCCGCCTCCTCCGCCGCCTGCCGCGGCGAGGCCGTCCGTGCCGCCGCCACCCCGGCCGTCCGCGGCACCGGGATTCGTACCGCCTCCGCCGCCGGCCCCGCCGCCCGCGCCCGGGCGCATTCCGCCGGCCCCGCCGCGCGCGCCGACGCTTCCTACGGGCTCGGCGCCCGCTTTGCCGCCGCCTCCGCCGCCGGTGGATGCGCCCCCGAAGCCGGCCTACCTCCGCGCCGACGACATGCCGCTTCCCTCCCTGCCGGAGGACGAGGAGATCGGTCGCTTCTCGGACGTGGAGGAGGAGATCTCCCTCGACGACGTGATGCCCGAGGCGCCCGCCCAGGCGGTCGCGCCCGCGCAGCCGCCGGCGACTTCTTCGACCCCCGCCGACGGAGGCGAGGCGCTCTTGCGCGAGGCCCTCTCGCGCGCATCGAGGGAGGTCATCGAGCGCATCGCTTGGGAGGTGGTGCCGCAGCTCGCGGAGACGATCATCCGCGAGCACGTCGAGCGCCTCGCCTCGAAGCGTTCGTGAACGCCGCGGCGACCTCCGCCTTAGCGGGGGAAAAGGGCGCTTGACCTGGGCGCTCGGCTCCCCTTAATGCCCCCTCATGGCTTCCGAGAACGAAACGCTTCCCAAGGCCTACGAACCGGCGCAGGTCGAGTCGCGCTGGTACACCTTCTGGAAGGAGAGCGGCTTCTTCGCCGCCCACGACGAATCCGACAAGCCGCCCTTTTCCATCGCCATCCCGCCGCCGAACATCACCGGCTCGCTCCACATGGGCCACGCCGTCTTCGTGACGCTGCAGGACGTGCTCACCCGGTGGAAGCGGATGAGCGGCTACAACGCCCTCTGGCTCCCGGGCACCGATCACGCGGGCATCGCCACGCAGATGCTCGTCGAGCGGGATTTGATGGAGAAGGAGGGGAAGAGCCGCCACGACATCGGGCGGGAAGCCTTCGTCGAACGCGTCTGGGCCTGGAAGCGGAAGTACGGGGGGAGGATCACGGAGCAGTTCCAACAGCTCGGCGCGAGCCTCGACTGGGCGCGCGAGCGCTTCACCCTCGACGAGGAGTTCAACCGCGCGGTCCGCGAAGCCTTCGTCCGCCTCTGGGAGGAGGGCCTCATCTACCGCGCCAACCGCCTCATCAACTGGTGCCCGAAGGATCGCACGGCGCTCTCCGACCTCGAGGTCGACCACGACGAGGGTGCGCAGGGCGAGCTCTTCGAGTTCGCCTATCCCCTCGCGGAAGGGGAGGGCGAGATCGTCGTGGCGACCACGCGGCCGGAGACCATGCTCGGCGACACGGCGGTCGCCGTGCATCCGGACGACGAGCGCTACCGGCACCTCATCGGCAAGGAGGTGCGCCATCCCTTCACCGGTGAGCGCATCCCGATCGTCGCCGATTCCATCCTCGTCGATCCCTCCTTCGGCACCGGCGCGGTGAAGATCACGCCCGCGCACGACTTCAACGACTTCGAGGTCGGAAAGCGACACGGCCTCGAGATGCGAAACATCCTGAACCCCGACGGCACGCTCAACGAGGCCGCGGGGCCCTTCGCCGGGATGGATCGCTTCGAGGCGCGCAAGGCGGTCAAGGAGAAGCTCGCCGAGCTGGGGCTCGCGCGCGGGACCAAGCCGCACGTCCTGGCGCTCGCCCGCTGCCAGCGCTGCGGCACGGTGGTCGAGCCCTATCTCTCCAGCCAGTGGTTCGTGAAGATCGCGCCGCTCGCGAAGCCGGCGATCGAGGCGGTGGAAAAGGGAGACACCGTCTTCGTGCCGGAAACGTGGACCAACACCTACATGGCGTGGATGCGCGACATCCACGACTGGTGCATCAGCCGCCAGCTCTGGTGGGGGCATCGCATCCCCGCCTGGTATTGCCCCGACGGCCACATCACCGTCGCGCGGGAGACGCCCGAAAGCTGCTCCACGTGCGGCGCGCGCGAGCTCAGACAGGACGAGGACGTGCTCGACACCTGGTTCTCCTCCGGCCTCTGGCCCTTCGCCACCCTGGGCTGGCCGGAGAAGACGAAGGCGCTCGAGACCTTCTACCCGACCTCGGTCCTCGAGACGGGCTACGACATCATCTTCTTCTGGGTCGCCCGGATGATGATGATGGGCCTGCACTTCATGGGGCAGGTGCCCTTCCGCACCGTCTACCTGCACGCCATGGTGCGGGACGAGAAGGGCGACAAGATGTCCAAGACCAAGGGGAACGTGATCGATCCCCTGGACGTCACCGAGAAGTACGGCGCCGACGCGCTCCGCTTCACCCTGGCGGCGATGACGGCGCAGGGCCGAGACATCAAGCTCTCGCTCGAGCGCGTGGCCGGCTACAAGGCCTTCGCCAACAAGATCTGGAACGCGGCGCGCTTCGCCCTGCTCCACATGGATCAGGTCGACATGTCGCGCGCGCCCGAGCCGGAGAAGTGGAGCGACGCCGATCGCTGGATCGTCACCCGCTACCACCGGGCCGTGGCCGATACGGTGGCCGCGCTGCAGGCCTTCAAGTTCAACGAGGCCACCTCGCGCGTCTACCAGTTCCTCTGGCACGAGTTCTGCGACTGGTACATCGAACTCGTGAAGCCGCGCCTGTACGACGGCACGCCGGAGGAGAAGGCCACCTCCGCGCGCGTGCTCCGCGACGTGCTCGAAGGCAGCCTCCGCCTGCTCCATCCCTTCATGCCCTTCGTCACCGAGGAGATCTGGCAGAAGCTGCCCCGCGCGAAGGACGACCCGCCCTCGATCATGATCGCGCCCTATCCCACGCCGGATCCCGATCGGCTGGAGGACGCGGAGGCGGATCGCTTCGACACGCTGGTGGAGTGGGTCCAGGCCATCCGCTCCCTCCGCGTGGACCTCTCCGTGCCGGAGGGCGCCGAGGTGGAGGTCTTCTTCGACGCGGACGAGGAAACCACCGCGTGGCTCGCGTCGCGGGTCGGCTGGCTGCGCCGCCTCGCCAAGGTGAAGCGGGCGGCGCCGCGCGCCGAGGGCTGGCCCGAGAAGGTCCCGTCCGGCTTCGTGCGGGGCATCGACTTCCGCATCCCCCTCGAGGGCGTGGTCAACCGCGAAGAGCTGGTGGCCAAGCTGCGGAAGGAGGAGGAGAAGCTCGCCGCCGAGCTGGAAAAGATCCAGGGCCGACTCTCCAACGAGCGCTTCCTCGCGCGTGCGCCGGCGGACGTGGTCGCCAAGGACCGCGCCCTGAGCGAGGAGATGGGGGCGCGGCTGGCCAAGGTCCGCGAAAACCTCGCCATGCTCGGCGAAGGGGAGGGCTGAGATGGACCTGCTCGATCGCCTCATCGACCTGGCGCTCGCCGAAGACGTGGGGCCCGGCGACCTCACCACCGAGGCGCTGGTGCCGGCCGACCAGGTGGCCAAGGCGAGCTTCCTGTGCAAGGAGCGGCTGGTGGTCGCGGGGCTCGAGGCCGCGCGGCGCACCTTCCTGCGGTTGGATCCGCGGTGCCAGGTCCACTTCTTCGTGGAGGAGGGGCGGGTGGTCGAGCCGGGCCGGGTCTTCGGCGAGGTGGAGGGGCCGGTGCGCGCCATCCTCACCGCGGAGCGCACCGCGCTGAACTTCCTGCAGCGCCTGTGCGGGATCGCCACGCTCACCCGGGCCTGGGTGGACGCATTGGCGGGCGAGCGGATGCGCCTGCTCGACACGCGCAAGACGGTCCCCGGCCACCGCATCCTCGAGAAGGAAGCGGTGCGGGCCGGCGGCGCGATGAACCACCGCTACGGCCTTTACGACGGCGTGCTCATCAAGGACAACCACCTGGCGGCCGTCGGCTCGATCGAGGAGGCGATCGCGCGGGCGCGCGCGCGGGCGCCCTCGCTGACCAAGATCGAAATCGAGGTCACCACGCCCGAGGAGGCCGAGCGGGCCGCCGCCGCCGGCGCCGACGTGATTCTCCTGGACAACATGAGCGACGAGGCGATCGCCGAGGCGGTGCGCCGCGTCGGCGGGCGGGCCCTGACCGAGGTCTCCGGCGGCGTCACCCTCGAGCGCCTGCCGCGGCTCGCCCGGACCGGCGCGGACTTCGTCAGCGCCGGGGCGATCACCCACCAGGCCCGCGCCGTGGACATCTCCCTCGAGCTGGAGCAGAGGAGGGCGAGCTGAGGCCGATCCACCGCCACGAGGTGCTCGATTCCACCAACGAGGAGGCGAAGCGCCTCGCCCGCATGGGCGCCCTGCACGGCGAGGCGGTGGTCGCCGACCGCCAGACGCGGGGGAAGGGCCGGCGCGGGCGCACGTGGCTCGGCCCGGACGGCGAGAACCTCTTCCTCTCGGTGATCCTCCGGCCCGACCTTCCCCCCACTCGCGCACCCCAGCTCGTGGCGGTCGCGGCGATCGCGGTGGCGGAGGCGCTCCGGTCCTTCGGCGCGCCTGCGCGGATCAAGTGGCCCAACGACGTCGAGCTCGACGGGCGCAAGGTCGCGGGCATCCTCCTCGAGCTCGCCGCGGCCCCGGATCGCATCGACTACGCGGTGGTCGGCATCGGCGTGAACCTGGAGGGGGATCTCGAGGCGCTGGGGGAGGAGATCGACGCGCGGGCGACCACCCTCGAACGCGCCACCGGCCGTCGTCCGGGGCGCGACGCCGTCATGCACGCCGTCCTCGAAGGCCTTGGCGCCTGGTGCGAGCGCCTCGAACGCGAGGGCTTTTCCCCCGTGCGCGCACGCTATCTCGAGCTCTCCTCCACCGTGGGGGCGCGGGTGCGGATGATCGAGGCGGAAAGGGAGATCGAGGGCGAGGCCGTGGGGGTGGACGAGGAAGGCGCTTTGCGCGTGCTCCTCGACAGCGGAGAGGAGGTGCGCTTCCTCTCCGGTGATCTGGTCACGCTGCGAAAGGTGGGTTGAACCATGCTGCTGGCGATCGACGTCGGCAACACCCATACCGTGGTGGGCGTCTACGAAGGCGAGACGCTCCTTCGGCACTTTCGCCTCTCCACCGCGCGGGAGCGGACCGCCGACGAGTGGGGCCTGCTCTGCCAGCTCGCGCTGCGCCACCGGGGCATCGACCCCGGGGCGATCCGGGCGGCGGCGGTCTCCTCCGTCGTCCCGCCCCTGCAGCACACCCTGGAGCGGATGGGGGAGGCCTACTTCGGCGTGCGGCCTCTCTTCGTCGGCCCCGGGGTGAAGACGGGGATGCCGATCCTCTACGACGACCCGCGGGAGGTGGGGGCGGATCGCATCGTCAACGCGGTGGCGGCCTACGCGCGTTGGCCGGGCTCTTTGATCGTGGTGGATTTCGGCACGGCCACCACCTTCGACGTGATCACGGCGCGGGGCGAGTACCTCGGCGGCGCGATCGTTCCCGGCGTGCACATCTCGGTGGGGGCCCTCAGCCAGCACGCCTCTCGGCTG
>DATGOH010000212.1:0-5855 GCA_035306165.1 Ferdinandcohnia sp. | reverse complement strand
GTGGTCCCCACCTTCTCGGGCCCCGGCCCCTCCCCCTCCTGCACCGTCCACCGCAGGTGCCGCTCCCGCTCCGGGCCGGTGACGGCGGCGGCGTAGGCGCGCCGCCGCTCCTCCTCCCGCAGCACGGTGTAGGCCTCGGTGATGCGCTTGTGGATGGCAAGGATCTGCGCCCGCAGCTCGGCGCCGGCCACCTGCAGGAAGCGGTCGGGGTGGAAGACGCGCGACTTGCGGTGGTAGGCGGCCTTGATCTGCGCGGGCGTGGCGTCCGGCTCGAGCTCGAGCACCTGGAAGTAATCGAGCTGATCGAGGATCCGTGCGAGGGTCTCCACCTCGATGCGAAACGCCGCGTCCATCGATCAACCTGCCTGGCGGCGAGCCAGGGGCGTGCTCTGGATCCGGCTCGCCTTCTGCTCGATCTCCTCGGCGGTCAGGCCCGACGAGAGATGGATGGTGGTGCTGGCCTGCTGGCCCGTATCGCGATCGCGGGCCGTGACGTTCACGATCCCGTTGGTGTCGATCTCGAAGACCACTTCGATCTCCACTTCGCCCCGCCCCGCCTTGCGGAACCCCGAAAACTCGAAGGCGCCGAGCGACTCGCACTCGCTGGCGAGCGAACTCTCGCCCTGCAGGACCTCGATCCGGACCTTCTCCTGGTTGTCGCGGCTCGTGGTGAAGATCTTCGACCGCTCGATGGGGACCGGCGTGTTCTTCTCCAGGATCGTCTCGGCGAAGCCGCCCACCGTGGCGACGCGCAGCGGCAAGGGCGTCACGTCCAGGAGGACGGTCTTTCCCCCACCCTTGCCCATCAGCTCGCGCGCGTGGATGGCCGCGCCGACCGCGACCACGTGGTCCGGGTCGATGTTGCCGAGCGGCGCCTTGCCGAAGTAGTGGGCGACCGCCTGCTGGATGGCCGGCATTCGCGTCGAGCCGCCGACGAGGACGACGGCGTCGATGTCCTTGGCCGTCAGCCGGGCCGACTGCAGCGCCTCGTCGCAGACCTTGAAGGTGCGCTGGGTGAGGTCGAGTACCATCTCGGCGAACTCGCGCCGCGTCAGCCTCGACCGCAGATCGAGCACCTTGCCGGAGGGATCCTTGCAAAGCTGCGGGAAGAAGATCTCGACCTCCTCCCTCTGGCTCAGCTCGATCTTCGCGCGCTCCGCCGCCTCCTTGAGCCGGTGCAGACACCAGCGGTTCTGCGTGAGATCCAGTCCCGTCGAGTCCCGGAACTCGCGGACCAGCCGATCGACGATGCGGTCGTCGTAGTCGTCTCCGCCCAGGTAGGTGTCGCCGGCAGTGGAGAGCACCTCGAAGACGTCGTCGCCCAGCTCGAGGATGGAGATGTCGAAGGTGCCGCCGCCCAGGTCGTAGACCGCCACCTTCTGGGAGAGCCCCCGACCGTAGCCGTAGGCCAGGGCGGCCGCCGTGGGCTCGTTGATGATGCGCAGGACCTCGAGTCCGGCGAGGCGCGCGGCGTCGCGCGTGGCCTGGCGCTGGTTGTCGTTGAAGTACGCCGGGCAGGTGATGACCGCATGGGTGACCGGGCGGGCCAGGTGGGTGGAAGCCAGCTCCTTCATCTCCTTGAGCACGAGCGCCGAGATTTCCGGCACCGCGTAGAGCTGGTCGCGCACCACGATCCGCACGCCGTGGTTCTCCGCCTCCACGATCTCGTAGGGCATGCGCTCGCGCGCGCGCTTGACCTCCTCCGAGAAGAAGTAGCGCCCGATGATGCGCTTGGCCGACGAGATGGTGTTGCGGGGGTCGTCCGCCATCCGGCGCTTCGCCTCGTTGCCCACCAGGACGGCGCCGCCCTCGAGGAAGCTGACGACCGAAGCGTGGACCGTCTCCCCCCACTCGTTGGGGATGACCGTCGGGCGATCGCCCTCCGCGATGCACACACACGAATTGCTCGTGCCCAGATCGATCCCGACCGCGATCCCTTCGCTCATCGTGCTTCCCGGCTGCGGTTGTCCTGCGATTGTAAGGAGGGCCTTGGGGGGGGTCAACGAAAGGGGAGCGGCATCGAACACTCGATGTATTCCATCCTCCCACACGTCCCCCGCGCGGTGCGGGCTGCCGCGGCGCGACGCTCCCCCTTAGATTGAACTTCGAGACATGGCGCGCATGCTCGGAGTCCTGACCAGCGATCCCTCCCTCCTTCGCTGCCAGACCGCTCGACTGGATACGGCCGTTCCCTTCCTCGAAGAGGAGGCCCTCGGCCTGGGCACCTTCGACGACGCAGACGTGCTGCTGACGCGGCGCCCGGCGCGGGTCGGTCCGCGGCGCCTCTCCTCGCTCACCGACGCGGTGCAGTCGCCCGCTCTGCTGGCCGTCGGACGGAGCGGACCGGTCGAGCCGGAGGAGGCCTTTCCGCCCCTGCGCTACCGGAGCTGGCTCTTCGCCGTGGACGGCGAGACGGAGCCTCTGGCGCGGGTGCGCGAGCGCCTGGAGGAGACGCTCCCCGCCTTCCTCGCGCGCTCGTTGCGCACCGTGACGGTCACGGAGCGGATCTTCTTCCACTTCCTCGAGCAGCTCTTCGAGCGACGGCAGCTCGAGGATCCCCGCCTGGACGCGGATTCCGCCGCCCAGGGATTGGTGCGCTGTTTGCGCGCGATCGACGCGATCCGCGCCGAGGCGGGCGATTCCCGCCCCTTTCCGGTGGCGCTGCTCGCGACCAACGGCCGGGTGCTGGTGGGCGTGCGGCGCGGAGGCTTTCTCGCCTACCACCTGGACGAGGGGAGCGGTGCCTGCGCCCGATGCGGCTTCGAGGACGGATCCGACGATCCCCGCACGCCGGCGCACCGCCGCGCCCGCTGCGTGGCGATCGCGAACCTTCCGACCGCGGAGGGGTTCGTGGAGGTTCCCGACGGGAGCGTGATCGCGGTGGAGCGCTCGCTCGGGATCCGCCTGGCCTCGCTCTGAGCCTCAGAAGACGGAAGCCTCCAGCACCTTCAGCAGCACGTTCGAACCGGCGTGCACCCAAATGGAGGCGCCGATGGAACCGGTCCGCTCCCGGAGCCAGCCGAAGAGGATCGAGGGGAAGAAGACCGTCAGCCGGCTGGCGTCGAAATCCCCCAGATGGGCGAGGGCGAAGAGGATCTGCGTGACCCAGAAGTACGCGCCCGCCCGCACGCCGAAGAGGCGGAAGCGCCCCGGCCCCCACGCCTGCCGGAGCCGCGTCTGGACGTAGCCGCGGAAGAAGACCTCCTCGGGCAGGGCGACGACGAGGAGCTGGTCGAGGCAGAGCAGGAGCATCCCCTCGGGAAGCGCGAGGTGGAAGGGCCCCGGCGGGCGCGCGTACGGCACCCAGAAGCGCAGCCCATCGGGCAGGTGGGGGATGGCGTAGACGAGGGCGAGAAATCCCACGACCACGAAGGGCGCCAGCGCGAGGAAGACACCGAGGCCCCAGCCGAGGTCCAGGACAAAGCGGCGCCGGGCGGCGGGGCTTCGCCAGGGCAGGTCCGGAATCGCGAGATCGTCCCAGGTCTCGTCGGTCTTCCGCAGGCTGCGCGCCGGGAGGAAGAGGAAGAGGGCCGCGGCGATCGCCTTGACGTTCTTGCCGACCCAGGGGACGAACGTCCCGATCGCCTTGCCGCCCACGATGCCGCCGAAGGCCAGGGCCCAGAAGGCGAGAACCTCGGCGACGCCCCGCCCGGGGCGGCGGGGGGCCGCCGGCACGTCCGTGCGCGGGTTCATCCTCGCGCGCTCCGCTGCGCTATGCTCCGCACGCCGTGGTTCTCTTCCTGCTCATCGACGGCGTGGGCATCGGCGCGCGGGATCCCGGCATCAATCCCCTCGCACGCCACCCCACCCTCCTCTCGCACTTCGCCGACGGCTCCGGGGTACCCCTTCCCCGCGGCGGACGGGTGCGTGCGGCCGACGCCACCCTGGGCGTGCCCGGGCGGCCGCAGAGCGCCACCGGCCACACCACGCTGCTGACGGGCGTCAACGCCGCGCGCCATCTGGGTCGGCACCTCCTGGGCTTTCCCAACGAAGCGCTGCGGCGGCTCCTCGCCCGCCGGAACCTCTTTCTCGACCTCGCGCATTGGGGCCGACGCGCCGCCTTCGCCAACGCCTACCGTGCGGCCTACCTCGAGGCGCTCGATCTCCCCCACCAGCCCCCCGCGCTCGAAGAACCCCCTCTCCCGGTGCCGGTGCGGGCGATCCGACCCGCCGCCTCGACGGTGGCCTTCCGCACGCTGGGCGAGCCCTTCCGCACCTTCGACCATCTGCGCCGCGGGGAGGCGCTCTACCACGACGTCACCTCGGAACAGCCGCGCGGCGCGGGCTGCGAGGTACCTGCGCGCAGCCCGCGGGAGGCGGCGGAGATCCTCCTCGACCTCTCCCGCCGGCACGACCTCACCTTCTTCGAGCACTTCCGAACGGACGAGGTGGGCCACGCCCGCGACTTCGAGGCGGCCCGGGAGATCCTCGCCTTGCTCGACGAGTTTTTGCACCGGCTGGTCGAGGGGCTGCGCGAGGGCGAGGGGCTCCTCGTCGCCAGCGATCACGGCAACCTCGAGGACCTCTCCCATCGCGGTCACACCCGCAATCCGGTTCCCATCCTCGCCTTCGGAAGCGCAGTCCCGGCGGCGGGGCGGATCGACTCGCTCCTCGACGTCCACCCCGCCCTGCTCGCCTGCACCGGAGCGCGGCCGCTCACTCGCCCTTCGGCCTGATCCGTCCCTCCTCGCCGGCGGTCTGCGCCGGAGGCCGGATCCGCAAGAACACGAGGATCCGCCTCCAGAACATCTTGATGGCGACGGCGGCCATCGCGATCCCCGCGAGGATGCCCTGGAGGATGAGGCTTCCGGTCCCCGGATCGAGATAGGCGAGAGCGGTGTGCAAGGCGCCGGCAACGAGGCCGAGATCGGCGTGCGTCATGTCGTTTCCTCTCCGTTGGCGCGGGGATGCGCCGCCCGCATCCAGTAGAGCGTCCGCTGCGAACCCTCGATGGGCACGCGGCGCTCGATGACGAATTCCCGCTGGAAGGCGGCCTCGAAACCCTCCTGGTGGTAGTCGGGGAAGATGTCCTCCCTCCCGCTCAGGAGGCGCTGCACCTGGCTGTCTTCCTTGGGGACGAACTCGATGATCAGATGGTCCGCCGCGCGGCGCAAGAATGCGGCGATCCGCGGGAGCGGTACGTTGTTGGAGATCGCGAGGTGATGCACCAGGGCGAGGGCCATCGCACAGCCCACCGGTCCGCGCGCGAGCAGGCCGTCGCGCTCCTCGCTGGCCCAGCCGAGGCCCGGGCTGGGATTGGTGAGGTCGAGGACGAGGGGAAGGAGCGGTGCCGGTCCCTCCGCGCGCAACCGGCGGTAGTTCTTCTCCACCGCCGCCGGGTCGACGTCGAAGGCCACGGTGGGGATGCCCCGCTCGCTCGCGAGTCGGCTGAAGACGCCCGTGTTCGCACCGAGGTCCCAAAGGCTGCTCGGCGCGATGGCGTCGAGGAACGCCCGCACGGTCGCGCGCTTCGTTTCGAAGGCGGCCTCCGTGTAGTTCGTGTCCTCGTAGTAGCTGCCCCACTCCGTGCCCTCGGGCTTCCACTCCAGCTTCTCCACGAGCCGCCGCAGGCCCTGGAGCAGCGCCACGAGCCCCGCCTTCGGCACGCGGCCCCCGCGGGACTTCGGCCGTTCGCCGCCGGTCTTTGCGTAGGCGCGCTGCACCCGGGCGTGCAGGTGCAGGTGGCTGAGCAGGCCGGGGCTCCACCAGGTGCGCCGCGGGAGCAAACGGCTCGCCAGGTCGAGCGGAACGCCGTCGAGGTGCACCCGCAAGAGCTGCCCGAGCCGCACGTCCACTTTCGCCATGAGGGCCAGCGGCGCGAGGAAGTGCTGGCAGAACTGCCGATAGGCCGGCCA
>DATGOH010000211.1:0-3516 GCA_035306165.1 Ferdinandcohnia sp. | reverse complement strand
CAGGGCGCAGTATTCGAGCTTGCCGCAGGCCCTCTCGCAGTCGTCGGGGCAGCCGCTGAGCAGGAACCAGGCCCCCACGGCCACGCCGACGACCGCGGCCCGGCTAGGCATGGAGCGCCTCCCGCAGCGCATCGGGATCGGTGCGCGGACGCTCGCAGGCGAAGTGGCGACACACCCACGCGGCGGCTTTTCCCGCCACGACGGAGCGCCCCTCGAGGGCCGGCCCGGCACCCTGCTCGGCGGCGTAGGCGAGGACGTCCGGACGGAAGCCTTCGCGCGCCGCGGCGAGGAGCGCGTCGCGCTCCGGCCCCGGCGGACCGAGCACCGCCACCTGGGTGACGCCGAGGCGCGCCAGGATCGCCGCGCAGAGAAGGTGCGCGAACGAGAAGGGATGCTCCGCGATCGCTTCGCCCTGGCGGGCGAGATGCGCTTCGGCGATTCGGCCCAGCTCGTCGTCTCCGGTCAGGGCGAAGAGGCGCAAGAGCGCCACGACCGCCGACGAAGCCCCCGAGGGGAGCGCCTGGTCGTGCGCGGAGACGATCCGGTGCAGCAGCCGCTCGCCATCGATGGGATCGAGGTAGAAGGTCCGGGTCGCCTCGTCCCAGAAGTCGGCGGCGATGCGCCGCGCCAGAGCGAGCGCCGCGTCGAGCCAGCGCCGCTCGCCGGTGGATTCGAAGAGCTCCACCAGGCCCTCGCAGAGGAAGGCGTAGTCTTCCAAGAAGGCGCTCTGCCCCGCGCGATCCCCGCGGTAGGCGCGCATGAGCCGCTCACCGTCCCAGAGGCGGGAGAGCACCGCGTCCGCGGCCGCCCGCGCCCGCTCGACGAGGGAAGGGTCGTCCAGATGGCGGCCGGCCGCAGCGAGCGCGCCGATGGCCAGCCCGTTCCAGCTCGCGAGCACCTTGTCGTCCACGGCGGGTGGGACCCGCCTACGCCGCGCCCCGAGGAGCCGCGCGCGGGCCTCTTCGCAGCGCGCACGCACCTCCTCCGGGCGCCGCCCCGTCCGCTCCGCCAGATCCTCGATCGTTGCGGCGAGGTGGAGCACCGTCGTCCCGCCCTCGAAGTTGCCGCCGGGTCGCACGCCGAAGCGCGCCTTGGCGAGCGCGGCGAGGTCCGGATCCAGCACCTCGTCGATCTCCTCCGGCGACCAGACGAAGTACTTGCCCTCCACCCCTTCGCTGTCGGCGTCCTGCGAGGAGAAGAAGGCGCCGTGGGGATCGCGCATCTCGTCGAGCCAGGCGACGATCCCCCGCGCCACCTCGGCGTCGGCGGCGCGCCCGAAGGCGCGGGAGGACTCCGCGTACAACCGCAAGAGCAGCGCGTTGTCGTAGAGCATCTTCTCGAAGTGGGGCACGGCCCAAGCCTCGTCCACCGCGTAGCGGTGAAAGCCCCCTCCGAGCTGGTCGCGGATGCCGCCGCGCGCCATGGCGTCGAGCGAAAGCTCCACCGCACGCCGCGCCCGCGCACGCAGGTCTTCGTGAAGGCCGAGCGGTGCGCTCGCCACGCGCAGGAGGAAGGCGAGCTCCATCGGCCGCGGAAATTTCGGCGCGCCGAAGAAGCCGCCGTGCCGCTCGTCCAAAGCCTCGAGCACCCGCTCCGCCGCCCGGGCGATGGCACGCGCATCGGGCGGCGCCTCGCCCGCACCGAGCCCGAGCGCCATGTAGCGTCCGAGGCCCTCCCGGAAGGCATCCGCCGAGGCCTCGACCTCCTCGCGCCGCGTGGTCCAGGCCTCGTGCACGGCGCGCAGCACGCGGGAGAAGCTCGGCAGCCCGAACGCGTCCTCGGGCGGGAAGTAGGTGCCGCCGAAGAAGGGGCGCCCGTCCGGCGTGAGGAAGACGGTGAGCGGCCAGCCGCCCGGCTTGCCCTGGAGCTGCACCACGCCCTGGTAGAGCTGGTCGAGGTCGGGGCGCTCCTCGCGATCCACCTTGATGGAGACGAAGTGCGCGTTGAGGAAGTCGGCGATCGCCTCCACCGAGAAGGCGTCCTTCTCCATCACGTGGCACCAGTGGCAGGCCGCGTAGCCGATGGACAGGAAGATGGGCTTGTCCTCCGCCCTCGCTTTCGCCAGCGCCTCCTCGCCCCAGGGGTACCAGTCCACCGGGTTGTGTTGGTGCTGCAAAAGGTACGGGGAGGTGGACTGCGCGAGACGGTTCGGGGGGCGTGGCATGGTCGGCCTCCGCACTCAAGGGTTGGGGTGGCCCGCCGCGTACGCAACGGCGGGGATGCCGTGGAGCGGGCGCGCCGCGCGCACGCCGCGAACGATCGCCTCCGCCACGAGTTCGATGGCGACCTCGCCCAGCTCGGCGAGGAGGAGATCGCTTTCGCGTGGGATCTGGCGCGGCGCGGTGGAGGCCGTGAAGACGATGTCGCCGTCGAAGGGCGAGTTGTGCGGGTGGATGGCGCGGGCCATGCCCCCCTGCGCCATGCGGGCGAGATGACAGAGCTGGTTGCGGTCGAAGGGGGCGTCCGTACAGACGAGCGCGAGCGTGGTGTTCTCACCCGGCGCGGGGCAGCGCGGCTCGCGGGTGGGCGCGTCCGGCACGGGAGGCCTCCACCCCTTGGGGCCGCGCGCCACCGCGATCGGCTGCGCGGTCTTCGGATCGAGGATGTCGCCGACCGCGTTGACGGCCACGAGCGCGCCGATCCCGTACCGCCCCACCCGGGCGAAGGCAGAGCCGATGCCCCCCTTCCAGGCGCCCGCGTAACCGAGGCGCTTGGCCACCGTGCAGCCCGTGCCGGCGCCCACCGTGCCTTCGACCACGGGATCGCGGCTCGCGCTCTCGCAGGCGAGCCGCCCCATCGCGGCATCGGGGCGGCGGTTCTTCCCTCCCAGGCCGAGGTCGTACAGGACCGCGGTGGGCACGGTGGGGATCCGCGCCGAGGTGGTCTGGAATCCGACGCCCCGCTCCTCGAGGTAGGTCATGCAGCCGGAGGCCGCGTCCATGCCGAAGGCCGAGCCGCCGGTGAAGAGGAAGGCGTGGACCTCGTTGACGCGACCGCCGGGCCGGAGCGAATCCGCCTGGCGGGTGGATGCGTATCCGCCGCCGATGTCCATCCCGCCCAGGGCGGGCTCGTCGAAGAGGACCACGGTGCAGCCGGTCCCGGCCTCGAGATCCGTCGCGTGGCCCACCCGCACTCCCCCGAGACTCGTCAGCGTGGACACGTTCGCTCCTCTCTCCGCCTCTCCCGCCGCCGGCGCCAGATCACACGGCCGACGAAGAGCAAGAAGAGGAGCCCGAGGACGGACCACGCCAGCGCGCTATAGGTCGCGAGGATCCGCTGCAGCTCCTCCAGGTTTGCACCAACGAGGTAACCCACGCCGAGCAGGAGCGCATTCCAAAGGCTCGCGGAAACGGCGCCGAGCAGCATCACCCTCCGGAAGTGGATGCGCCCCATCCCCGCGGCGACGAAAAACAGGCCGCGGATGCCCGGGATGAATCGGTTGAAGAGGATGAGGACGTCGCCGCGTCGTCTCCAGCTCTCTTCGATTTTTTGGATTTTCTCGAGCGACATCCATCG
>DATGOH010000210.1:0-3199 GCA_035306165.1 Ferdinandcohnia sp. | reverse complement strand
GAGCGCGCCCGGGATGGGGCGGACGGTTCCCATCTCGACCAGCCGCCCGTGCAGCCGGGCGGAGGGCGCCTCGGGCTCCGGGGGAGGCGCTGGAAGGAAGCGGTGCTCGTAGGGGATCTCCACCTGCACGGCCGTCTCGCCCAGGCGAGCCGGTTCGAAGGAGAAGCCGCGCGCCGCGTCGAGCACCACATCGTCCCAGGGTGGGCCCGCGCCCTCGAGGAGCCGTGCGTCCACCACCGCACCCGACTCGTCGATGGTCAGCAGCACGCGGACGAGGATTTCCTCGTCGGGCGGTGGGACCCCTTCGGGAAGGGGTACCGCGAGCGTCGTCAACGGCCGTGGCGGAACGAGCTCGGGCGCTTCCCGCGCGGGAAGGCCCGCGGGCGCGATCTCTCTTTCCACCGGCCCGGTCCGCGGTCGGTCCTCCCCGCCGCTTCTCCTCGGGTCCTCCCCCTCGGAGCTCGGCATGCCGTCTTCATCCTCCGTTTCGGGCGTGGAAGGCGGCACAAGCCGGGGAGCGGTCGGACCACCCTCCGGGATCGGGACGGGCCGTTCCTCGCGCGCCATCGCGATCGCGTCGGTGACGCCCGCCGCCGAGGCGGGTAGCGCGAGCCCCAGCACCAGTGGGAGGAGGCGAACCATCAGCGCCATGCGAAGGACCACGACAAGGTTCTCGACGTGAATCGGCCGGTGGTCGCACCGAAGTCGCATGCGATCGGGGACTGCGCGTCCACTTGGGCGACCGGTCCGGTGGAGAAGACCTGGCCGAGGGGGATCAGCCAGCCGGCGCGCGCCACGAGCACCAGCCCCCCACCGTTGCAGTCGGAATGCATCAGGCCCCCGTAGCCGAATCCTCCTGCGAGAAAGAAGCCGTGGAAGGGGTGCAGCGTCAGATCGAGGGTATTGGTCCACCGCAGGGCCGCTCCTGCGACCGCGCTGTACTTGAGCGTGCCCGAAATCGAGAACCAACGTCCCAGACGGATTCCGGGCTCCACACCGAAGGCGAGCGCGCCCCCTTGGCTCAGCCCCCGCGCGACGGTGGTCGTCACGTCGGAGAGCGTCTCGAGGCCGACGCGGAGCTGGATGCGAAAGCCGGATTCCCTCCAGGCCTCGGTCGCGGTCGGTTCCCACTCGGAAACGCGCTCGACGGGGCGCGTCTCCGCGGCGGCGGGCGAACTCCCAACCAACCCCGCAACGACCAGCGCGCCCAGCCAACCACGGACCGTCATCGGGCCAGCATAGCAGCAGTCGATGGAGGAACCGAATGTCAACGCCGGTTCGATGTTTCGGTCGAATTCGAACGCTCGAAGACGGGACGGCCGTTCGTGCCGAACGACGAGAGTTCGAGCGCCTGGCCGCGGCCGAGGTCGGCACGGACGAGACCGAAGAGGGGGACCGATTCCGCGACGAAGAAGCGCACGGCATTTCGTCCGGTGCCCAGGGCGAACTCCCGCGCACGGAAGCTCCCCGCGCGCGTCATCACCGCCGCGGTTTCGACCCGTGCCGGCACCTCGCCTCGGCCGCCGCTCAGCACGCTTTCGGTAGGGAGCTCCACCTCGGCCGCCGGCCCGCCGAGGAGCTTCTGCCAGGCGCGCCGCACCCGCAGGGTCCCGTCGCGGCCGAGCTCGAGCAGGAGGCGAAAGGCAAGCGCCGCGCTTCCCGGTCGCGAGGAAAACCACACCTCGAGCCACAAGCCCTGCTCGTCGCGCCCCGCCCAGACGTAGCGCAGGTAGGCACCCACCGGCTGGCCGTCGAGGGTGACCACGTACTCCGCCCAGCTCCCGGGCGGCTGCGTCACGAGCCGCGCCGCGGCGGACGGCTCGCGCAATAGCGCCCCCAGCGGACCGGCCGCTTCCGCCGGCATCTCTTGCATGGACAACGGCAGCTCGCTTCGCGCGTGGACGGGGAGGATCAGTGCGAGCCCGAGCGCGACGAAAAAGGGGATCCTCATTCCGCCTCCCAGCGTAGGGCCAGCCAGCGCTGCCCGAAGGGCCCTTGGGCGAAGTGCAGGTGGAGCCGCTCCTCGCCCCGGTGCAGCTCCACCGCGTTCCCATCGGCCGTTGCGTCGTCCGAGGTACAGTCGCCCTCCCAGCCAGCTTTACGAGCCGCATCGCAGATCGCGCGCGCCTTTGCGTCGTCGATCGCCACCGCGCCGGCCGTGACGACCCTCCGTCCTCCCACCCGGTCCTCGAGGTGCGAGACGATCTCGAGCGCATCGGGGAGATCGAAGGGAAGCCGAGCGGTGGCCGCAGCCGGCACGGCGAGGGGTGCGCGGGAGCGGATCGCCTCGGTGCGTCCGTCCTCCTTGCGACGCACCAGCAGCGTCCACCGCTCGCCGCGATGCAGGTCGAAGACGATGAGCGCCCGCCCCGCGGGCGTCTCGGTTTCGAACCATTCCACCGGCTCCCCCTCCCACTGCGCGCGGATCGTTGCGATGACGGCCTCCGGTTCCGCCTCCGCGCCGAAGACGACCACTTCGGAGGCGAGGCCGTTCCACGCGATCGTGCCATCGAGCGGTACGAGCGCGCTCGGGTTGGGCAATTGCAGCCCCTCCGGGAGGAGATCCGCCGCCCCGCCGGCGCCTGCCGGGCGGTGGGTGACGAGGAAGACGAGCGCGGCGCCGGCGAGGGCGACCGCCCCGCGACCGAGGGCCTTGGCGCGGTCACCCATCGCAACCTCCGTGCGCGCCGCAGCCCATGTAGCCCTCGCGCCGCGCGCGGAACTGCCGATAGGAGGGATCCCCCTCGTAGCCCGCACCGAGTCCGTTCGCTTCCATGGGAAGCGTGTCGAAACACTTCACCGGAGACATCCGATCTTCGGGTGTCTTCGCCTTGGTTCCGTTTCTCCATTTTCCGGTGGCGCTGAGCGGCTCGCCTTCGCATCCGAGGCGTGTGCCGTCGTCGGCGGGATCGACGTAGCGCTGGCTCACCACGCGAACCGAAGGCGGGAGGGGAAGGAGTTCGCGGACGAAGGCTGCGTCGCGGAAGGCCCGGTCGAGCCCGTCGCCGATGCCGAAGTAGGTCATGCGCTCCACCTGCCGGGTGAAGGGATGGTCGGTGTCGGCCAGCCCCACGTCGCTTCCTTCGCCCAGCGCCCACGTCTCGCTTTCCAGCAGGCTCTGCGCCTCTTCGAACGCGATTCGCCGCAGCCGCTCGGGGAAGACGAGCCCCTCGCCGACGAGGAACTCGTTGTCCACCTC